>NZ_JBMDWJ010000277.1:0-26608 GCF_048595215.1 Siphonobacter sp. | reverse complement strand
GCTTTTAACGAATGCTGACGTTCAATTGACAGGAAATTTTTCGGTAATCGATGAAAACTTCATCATTCGTCAGCGAAAAATCTAAACTTTCACCAATTCAAAAAATGACCAAAATTAAAGTAGGCGTAGTTGGTACGGGCTTCATTGGACCCGCTCACATTGAGGCGTTGCGGCGTTTGCCGAATGTAGAAGTAGCCGCCCTCTGCGAAGTAACCGCTGAACTCGCCGCTACGAAAGCTGCTCAGTTGGGCATCGAGCGTTCGTATACTTTCGATGAACTGCTGAAGCAGGATGACATTCAGGTCGTGCATATCTGTACGCCTAACTTCCTTCACTATTCGCAGTCAAAAGCTGCCTTGCTGGCGGGTAAACACGTGGTTTGCGAAAAACCGTTGGCTAAAGATCTCCACGAAGCCGAAGAACTGGTAGAACTGGCGGCTCAGACGGGTCTGGTGAATGCCGTTCACTTCAACCTACGGTATTATCCCCTGGCTCGTCAGATGAAAGCCATGCACGAAAGTGGCGAACTGGGCGACGTGTATTCGGTCATGGGTTCGTACCTCCAGGACTGGCTATTCTACGAAACGGATTACAGCTGGCGTCTGGAACCCGATAAGTCGGGCAACAGCCGGGCGATTGCCGACATCGGCTCGCACTTGATGGACATCATCGAGTACATCACCGGTCTAAAAACCGTAGCGGTACTCGCTGATTTCAACATCATTCACAAAACGCGTAAGAAGCCATTGAAGCCCGTAGAAACCTACTCGGGCAAAATGTTGCAACCCGAAGATTACGCCGATGTACCCATCACGACGGAAGACCACGCTAACGTACTGCTCCGTTTCAACAATGGAAACCGCGGCGTAATTACGGTATCACAAGTGGCAGCAGGCCGGAAGAACCAGCTGAAACTCGAAATCGCCGGATCGAAAAAATCCTTTGCCTGGAATTCCGAAGCTCCTAACGAGTTATGGATTGGCAAACGCGATGGAGCCAATGAAGTACTCCTGCGGGATCCGTCGCTGGTACACCCCGACGTTCGCTCGATTATCACCTTCCCCGGTGGTCACAACGAAGGTTTCGCCGATACGTCTAAACAAATGTTCAAGGAAGTGTATGCCGCTATCGAAGCGGGTAAAATGCCGGAAAAACCAACCTTCCCGACGTTTGCCGACGGATACCGCGAGTTACTGATTTGCGAAAAAATCCTCGAATCAAACACCAAGCAAGCTTGGGTGGAAGTGTAGAGTATTTTAGAATGATGATAATATGAGTGCATAACTCATGTTATCATCATTCATTCACTCAAAACTAATTTACTATGAAAACACTAAAAGGACCGGGTATCTTCCTGGCTCAGTTTTTAGGAGATACGGAGCCATTTAATTCACTCGATAGTATCGCCCGTTACATGGCGAATTTGGGTTACAAGGGACTGCAGCTGCCCAGTGGTGATCCCCGAATGATCGACCTGAAAACCGCGGCCGAGTCGAAAACCTACTGCGATGAGTTGAAGGGCAAACTCGCCGATATTGGCGTTGAGATTACCGAATTGTCTACGCACCTGCAAGGACAGCTGGTAGCCGTACATCCTTCGTACGCTACGATGTTTTCGGGTTTTGGTCCGGCTGAGCTGGCCAACGATCCTGCAGGACAGCAGGCCTGGGCTACCGAACAAATGATTCTGGCGGCGAAAGCCAGTCAGAATCTGGGTTTAACCTCGCACGTAACGTTCTCCGGAGCTTTACTCTGGCCCTTTGTCTATCCCTGGCCCCAACGTCCGGCTGGACTCGTGGATATGGCCTTTACGGAACTGGCTAAACGCTGGACGCCCATTCTGAATGCCTTCGACGAAGCGGGCGTAAACGTGGGTTTCGAGCTGCACCCCGGGGAAGACCTCCACGATGGTATCTCCTTCGAGATGTTCCTTGAAAAAGTGAACAACCACCCACGGGCGGGCATCAACTACGATCCGAGTCACTTCCTGTTGCAACAGCTGGATTACTTGCAATTCATCGATTTCTACCACGATCGGATTTACGCTTTCCACGTGAAAGATGCCGAGTTCAATCCTACGGGTAAGCAGGGCGTGTACGGTGGCTACCAAGGTTGGGTAGATCGGGCCGGACGCTTCCGTTCACTCGGTGATGGACAGGTGGATTTCAGTGGCATCTTCAGTAAAATGGCTCAGTACGATTACGATGGCTGGGCTGTACTGGAGTGGGAGTGTGCCATCAAGCATCCCGAGCAGGGAGCCGCTGAAGGAGCCCCCTTCATTGAAAGCCATATCATTCGCGTAACCGAGCGGGCTTTTGACGATTTCGCTGGTACGGGTTCGGATGATGCGTTCAATAAAAAAGTACTGGGTTTGTCGTAAACCAAACGGCAGATCAAGGGTATAAAAAAAGAGTCCGGATTCAGTATCCGGACTCTTTTTTTAGGGAATGCCTAAGGCTTCTGCCAGGCGTTTATTTTATTTAGAATATCGTCTACCGTAATCGTTTCCATGTCGGCATTAACGGCCGTTAGCGACTCGGCTTTTTTTCCGACCGGACCCCAGCGACCCGCGTCCTTGGTTTTAATATCCGTGTACAGACCCAGGGTAAAGATACCCGCCGCCGCCGCAATGTGTACGGGACCCGTACTACAGGCAATGAGACCGTCGGCTTTGCTGATGAAGGTAATGAACTGACTCAAGGGAAGTTTTCCACTAATGTCGGTAATCAGGCCTTCGTGCTGCTGTACCCAGGGCAGGAGTTCTTCGTGCTCTTTTTGTGAGCCACTGATAAAGACTTTGAAGCGATTCTGGTCAATCCGGTGAACGAGTTTCGAGTAATTGTCCAGACTCCATTCCTTACTGTTTTTGTGCGATTTGGGATGAATAATCAGATTAAATTTATTGGGCGATAGCAGGGCTTCAAACGTAGGATTGAGCGGTTGAAACCGACTGAGGCCGTAATAATCCGAAACTTCATTCCAGGAAAGGTCCCGTTTAATATTGAGGCCCTGGAGCAATTTTACGTTTAACTGAGCCTCGTGTAAACCGGAGTTTTTCCGGCTGAGTGGTACGAGCGTATTACAGGTAAACCAGTGATACACCCGGTTGGTGGTACCGATTCGTTTCTTGATCCCGGCTCGTTTCAGTTGCCAAGCCACCGTACTTAAATCCTTCAGGTGAATGGCTACATCAATCTTTTCGGCGGCCAGCATCGTATTAATTTCTTCCACACTTTTCCCCTGCCAGTCATCAAAATTGACAAAACCATCAATGTGCTGACTAGCCTGAGCGATGTCTCGGGTATACGTACGTCCTAAAACGGAAATTTTACAGGTTGGAAAGTATTCCTTGATTAAACCACAAACCGGCATCGCCAAAACCATATCTCCCACGGCATCGGTACGACAAATTAAAACATGCTTGTTATGAAGATTATTTTTAGACGATGGCATACGGTAATCAAAGAGTTAATACATCACGCATCGGAGGATCAGAACCACGAAATTACTGCCCGCTAGGGATAATACGGGACTTGGATGCGTTGATTGCGGAATACAAACGTAAACATTCCCCCCTCCATCTGGTTCCAATTAAAGAATTTTAATAGAAAATAGAGAGGTCATTAAAACGCCTGTAAAGATAGCCCTTGAAGAGGATTAGTCGTACGTTTCTACTTTAGGAAGTAGGGATTCTTTGGATAAGAAGACCATTTTCGAAAATACTGAGACGAAAAAAACGTACGTCGAATAAAATGGCCTTATGGTCGGAAGGGGGAGTAATTGCAAGTACGCATGCGTGTAGGTAGTAAACGATTGGATTTCAAGGCGTAAAGGGCTTTTTAGATAAGAAACAAACTCCGTTCGTACCGAAGAAAATGTCGCTTTCCCGGCAGGCAATCGCGTTTTTGCCACTAGCTTTGTCCGGCATCGACGCGGGCGGAGAGGAGTATACGCATCTTTCTTTCAGTGGTCGGTAAGCAAACCATTGCATTTCAACTAGTTAACCTCAGATTCATGAAGAAGACATTAATTGGCATTCTGTCGCTGATGACCGTTGCTTGTCTTGCCCAATCTCCCAACAAGCTTTCCAAAGCAGAAAAAAAAACAGGGTTTAAATTACTTTTTGACGGAAAAACAACCAACGGCTGGCATACGTATAACAGTCAGGGTGTGGGTACTGCCTGGAAAGTGGAAGATGGAGCCCTGAAGCTGGATGCCGAGGCTCGCAAATCCGGAGCAATTGCCGGAGATATTGTAACGGACGCTGAATTCACCGATTTTGAATTAAAGTACGATTCCAAGATTGCTGAAAATGGCAACAGTGGGGTAATGTTTCATGTCGTGGAAAGCAAGAAGTACCGCTACCCCTGGCTGACGGGGCCCGAAATTCAGGTGATCGACAATGAGCGGCATTCCGACAGCAAGCTCGAAAACCACCGGGCGGGTAGTCTGTACGATCTGATTCCGGCTCAACCCCAGAATGCGAATCCCGCCGGACAGTGGAATTCCATGCGGGTAGTACTGGATCAGGGCAAATTCACGATCTATCAAAATGACGTGAAAGTGGTGGAAACGGACATGAGCACACCTCAGTTTGCGGAAATGGTCGCTAAGTCAAAGTTCAAGTCTATGCCCGATTTCGCCAAAGCCGCTACGGGACGTTTTAGTTTGCAAGACCACGGCGATACCGTGTGGTTCCGTAACATCAAGATTCGCGAAATCAAACACTAGAAATGGGATGTCTGCCGAATCCAATCATCGGTCTGAGTGGAATACTCCAACCAATGGAGAAATCCTTTCGCTGACGGTCCAGGCTTACGAATACAAAACACGCTCGCACAATGGGCGTGTTTTTTTATGGAAACTGATTACTGTACGCTCGCCAACTCACAAAAGTCAGTGCAAGTAAAGCAGGCGTACCCTTGTTTTGTTAATGATTTAGTGCATTCAGGCCATACCTTGAATGTGCTCAGAAAACCATTCAAGAATTATGTATCAGGACCGAATCTTACGCCGGGAACTCATCGATAAAATAGTAACAGCCGATCAGGCAGCCGCCCTCATTAAAGACCAGATGGTCGTAGGATCGAGCGGTTTTACTAAAGCCGGTGATAGCAAGGCCGTACTGCCCGCTTTGGCCAGTCGGGCTCAGGCTGAACCTCTGCATATTACCTTACTCACGGGAGCTTCGCTGGGCCACAATACCGATGCGGCTCTAACAACCAGCCACGTACTTAGCCGACGGATGCCTTTCCAGGTGGATCCGGTATTGCGGAAGAGTATTAATGCGGGGGAAGTCATGTTCATTGACCATCACCTCTACGAAACCGTTGAACAACTCCAGAACAAACACCTGCCACCGGTAGACATTGCCGTGATTGAAGTAACTAAGATTGAGGAAGATGGAAGTTTGGTGCCTACCACATCCGTGGGGAACTCGGCTCACTTTGCGGCTCTGGCTCAGCAGGTAATCGTGGAAGTAAATCTTTCGATGCCACTGGGCTTATCGGGGCTTCACGACATATTTCTAACGGGAGGCTATCCTGAACGTTCCATTATTCCGATTACCTCGCCTTCTTCCCGAATCGGTCGTACCTCCATTCCCGTTGATCCCGAGAAAATCGTAGCGATTGTCATCACCAACATTCCGGATAGTCCGGCGACGGTGGTACCACCCGATGTGAAGACGACGGCCATTGCCGAGTACTTACTGGATTTCTTTAAAAATGAAGTCAAGCAGGGACGGCTCAAGAAGTCGCTTTTACCCTTGCAGGCGGGTATCGGAAAAGTGGCTAATGCCGTAATGTCCGGATTTTTGAAGAGTGATTACGAAAACCTGACCATGTACTCGGAGGTATTGCAGGACAGTACCTTCGAATTGATTGATGCGGGCAAGATGACCTACGCTTCCGCGTCGTCCATTACGGTTTCGGAAGAATGGTATCACCGGATTATGAATAACCTGAACCTGTACCGCGATAAAGTCGTCCTCCGGCCGCAGAATATCAGTAACGCCCCCGAAGTCATTCGTCGCATGGGCGTGATTGGCATCAATACGGCCATCGAGTTTGACATCTACGGAAACGTCAACTCTACGCATTTGAGTGGTACGCACATGATGAATGGGATTGGCGGTTCCGGCGATTTTGCCCGCAATGCCTTCCTGAGCATTTTTGTGACGCAGGCTGCCTCGAAGGAAAATGCCATTTCACACGTGGTACCGATGGCTTCGCACGTGGATCATACCGAGCATGACGTTGATATTCTGGTAACGGATCAGGGACTCGCTGATTTACGCGGACTGGCCCCTCGGGAGCGGGCGAAAGTGATTATTGCCAATTGCGTACATCCGGACTACCGCGACGAATTGCAGTCGTACTACGAGCGGGCCTGTCAGCGGGGCGGACATACGCCGCACGTGCTGGAAGAAGCCTTTAGCTGGCATTCGCGACTGGCGGCTACTGGTAGCATGAAAAAATCGGTGACGGAGTGGAGTTACTAACGAAAAAGGGGAGCCGATCAGCTCCCCTTTTCGTTCAATAGGAACGCTTTTGTGAAAAGCTCATTCCTAAAAAAAGCAAGTATGCCACGGCTACAATCCCTAATCCGCAAGCTTCGCGGGCTAATTCCTGATTGGGCGTTTTCATCGTCAGCCCTTCTCCTTCGGAAAAGAACCCTTCCCAAGCCGTCATCTGCGACCAGGAGCTAATGGCCCAGGCCGCCGACCAGATCAGTAAAACTAGGAGCATTTCGCGGTTGAACTTTCCCTGAAAAGCTCGAAAAGCGGCATACGCCGCAATGAGATAAATGGTGCCCCAGAGCAGGGGATCGGGGTCGTTGTATTGCCAGCCAGCAAACAGCACGAAAACGGGAACCAGTAGTAAAGCCAGGTATTTCATCGGAAATCAGAAAAAGAGCTATTTACAGAACGTTGCAACGGCATCGGCCGCTTCGGCATACCCTAGTTTTTTAGCTTGCTGAAAGCTCAGACAGGCCGCTTCCCGATTACCCACCAGATTCTGGGCCAATCCCATATTGTAGAAGGCTTTCGGAAAATCGGAACGTAGACCAACCGCCTGCTCGTAATCACGGATGGCCGAGGGGTAGTTTTTCTGTTCCAGGTACAGATTCCCCCGAACGAAATAAGTTTCCGCGTTTTTGGGAGCTAGCTGTACTGCTTTGTCGAAGTCGGGCGTGGCTTTCTGGGGAAGCTTTAGCTCGGCGTATACAAAACCACGATTGAGATAAATTTCGGCGGAATCAGGAGCCAGCGTTGCCGCTTTACTAAAATCCTTGATTGCCGACTCAAAATCATTCTGGGCAATCCGGAGTTTAGCCCGATTAAAATAGGGGAGATACAGCGATGAATCGGCCTTCATGGCCTGTTCGTAATCGAGCAGTGCATTGGAGTAATCTTTGAGCTGGTAGTAAGCCACGCCCCGGGCATTTAGAGCCTGTGCGTTGTCTGCATCGGCTGATACGGCCTCATTTAGGGCAGTAATAGCCTCGTTTATTTTATTTTCGCCCAATAATTTTCGGCCTTCTTCTAAATGTTTATTCGAAGAATTACAGCTTGACAGCCAGAGAGATAGGCCTAGTAATAGAGCGGATACCGGAAGCGTACGAAACTTTTTCATCCTGCAAAGTTACGCTGAGACTTGACTTCGGCACAAAATAAAACCATCTTTGCAGCGGCAAATCAGGCCAGCTCCTGCTGAATCCCCCAGGTCTTGACCGAAGCAAGGGTAGGCGGTTGTAGCGGTTCGTGGTTTGCCATTTTTTTTTGCCCTTACTAGCCTTTGCATAGATATACGCTAAAGGTCGATCCTTTTCCAGGCACGCTTTTTACTTCAATGGTGCCCCCGTGTAATTCCGCTACTTTTTTGCAAATGGTTAATCCAATCCCTGTACCGACGTATTCACTACGGGTATGCAGGCGTTGAAAGAGCTGGAAAATCCGGTCTTTGTATTGCTCATCGAAACCAATGCCGTTGTCTTCTACGGTGATACACACGCAACGATTGTCGTAAAGTACCTTCGACGGTAAATGCTCGGGCGTGTGGGCGTAAATACGAATCTGTGGCGTACGGTCTTCCGGAACGAATTTCAGGGCATTGGAAACGAGATTCTGAAACAGTTGGTGCAGTTGCTGACTATTACCCGCCACCGGCGGTAAAGGACCCAGATCAATTTGGGCATTGCTGGACTGGATCACTGAATCCAAGTCTTCCAGTACATCGGTAAAAACTTCCGTTAGCGATACTACTTGAAAAGGCTGCGGTTGGGTATTTAGTCGCGAGTAAGTAAGCAGGTCTTTGATGAGGCCGTGCATCCGTTCGGCGGAACTGTGCATCCGTTCAAGCAGGCTGGTCACGTCGGGTTTCAAATCTGCCGCATGGTGAACGCGAAGCATAGTACTAAACGACTGAATTTTGCGTAAGGGTTCCTGCAAATCGTGCGAAGCCACGTACGCAAACTGAGCCAATTCTTCGTTACTGCGGTTCAGCTCAATTACTTTTGATTCCAGTTCCTGCTGGTATTCTTCGAGTTTCTGCTGGGTATGCTTCAGAGCTTCGTTGGCCTGTAGCGTCTTTTCGATGGTTTTCTGAGCGTGTATATCCACGAAAAAACCTGACCAGTGCGTCAGCATTTTCTTCTCATCAAACATCGGAGCAAAAGAAGCCATGTGCCAGCGGTACTGCTGCGTTTGGGCTTCGGGAATACGTACTTCAAACTGAAAAGGCTGGAGTTTTTTCAAAACATCCATCCAAAAAGCAGATTGAGCGGCGGGGTCTTCTGCGTGAAAAAGTCCTTGCCAGTGTCGGTCATTGATCATTTGGATGGTCATGCCCGTATACGTGACCAGCCGTTCATTCGCGTATAGTAACTTGCCCTGCGGATTGACGGTACAGATAAGCAGTGGGAGCGAATCCGTCAGGGTACGGTAGCGGTTTTCGCTTTCCTTGAGGCGATCCGCCAGGGCGTGCAGCTGTCGGTTTTTACGCTTGATTTCCTCGTACGGCGACAGGGCCAGTTCATTCTGAAAGAGGGACTTCCACTGATTGATTTTTACCTCCGTAATCCGGTTAGACGGGAAAATCCGGAAATACAGGGTAATCTGGGTATTCTCACTTGTGGTATTGACCTGAAACGAATCCACCAATTTTTGGGCATAGTGTAAGCCGAATTGATGTTCGTCCAGGCCGTGCTCGGGCCGATCATTCAGTAAGGCTACTAGGTTCCATTCCTGAGCTTTCGGGTTATCTAGACCCAGAATCAGCGAAGCACCCATGCCCCGATCAATGGCCGTTCTAGAAACTTCTGAGACGGCTGTAGCAAATGTCGTTTGAGAGGCCAGGGACATACCCGTCAGCTCCGCCAGTTTCATGGTATGCTTGTGGGCCAGGATGAGATCCATTTCGGTGTCCAGCGTGACTTTGGCTATCTCGTGCATAATCATTAATTGAAACGGCAGACTACTATCGACATATCGTCCGTCTTACGGGCGTAATCTTTGTACAAGGCAGCAGCCAGAATAGATAAATCGTACTTGGTAATGTTAGGATATTTATAGGTTTCCCAGCGGGAGCGAATGCCGTCCGAACATAAAATCAGGTATTGTCCGGCTTCCATTACCAGGCTCTGTTCGTTCAGGGACGTTGGGATATTCATCCCAATGATGCCATTATACGAAAAATGTCTTTTAGAGAAATTAGCTCCTTTCAGCGTAGTCGAAATATTACCAACGCCGCACAATTGCCAGGTACGAGTCTTGGCATCAAAGAAGGCTAGCGTACCTACCAGGCCGCGGGTTTTCTTTACCGCCCGGTGTAAGAGTCGGATCAGCTCCGAAGGGCGAGCTTCTGTACTGGTTTTTAGGGCTTCAATGGCGGTTTGAACGGCCAGAGCAGCCTCCGGACCGTGGCCGAGACCATCACCGAGAAAAAGCTTTACCTGCTCCGGAGCGATTTTTGCAAAAAAGCCATCGCCGCTTTGCGTTTCCCCGGGTTTAGGTACGACAATCGAACGGATGTCCAACCTGGATAGTCGACGCGGTGGAACTACCTTGTAAATGCGAGACAGAATAATGGTACCCCAGTCCGGCTGGGAATAAATCTGAAAGGTATCCGAAAGACGTTTAATCGAACCCAGACCGTGGCCCAGAGTCTGGGTCGTGGACATGCCATCTTCTAGCATTCGGGTCGGGTCAGCAATGCCGGGGCCCTGATCGATACTGATGAGTTCAATACCACTTTGATTCGCTTCGTTGAAGGATCGGACCAGAATTTCGCCCCCAGTAGCGTGTTTGATGAGATTAGAGGCCAATTCGGCTACGATCAGATCAATTTCCGCTAGCCGATGCGTAGGAAATTCCAGCTGATTAGCCATACTGTGAATTTCCCGTTTCAGAAGAGCCAGATAACTTCGATCTGTAGCCGCAAAACTTCGATGATTATCCATTCTTCCATTTAATAACGGTCACGGTCGTTCCTTCTCCAATTGCACTTTTAATCGAGAATTCACTCATGAGCCGTTTCGTACCCGGAAGGCCCAATCCTAGGCTTCTGCCCGTGGAAAAGCCGTCCTGCATAGCTTTATTAAGATCAGCAATGCCGGGACCACGATCGCTAAAAGTGAGCCGTATGCCGTTTTCGCGGCCACGACTGATGACTTCAATGAGTACTTCTCCGCCCTTAGCGTAGCGTAGCATGTTGCGTACCAGCTCGCTGGTTCCAGTAATCAGTTTTGTTTGATTGACCAGACCCATGCCGATTTTGGTAGCGTATTCTTTTACCCGGTTTCGTAAAATCACGACATCCTGATCTTTCTGTATGAAGAGGCGATCTCTATTCAGGGTTATCATCTTCGTCTTCCTCTTCGTCCGGATCGGAAGCCAGCCGCGATTGCAATAAAATCATTCCTCGCTCCACATTCAGGGCCGTAAACACGCCATTGAGTGGCAAACCCAGTTCAACCAGCGTAATCGCCACGGCTGGCTGCATGCCCACGACAACGGTTTCGGCATCCAGAATTTTCGACATGGTAGCGATGTTACCCAAAATTCGGCCCATGAACGAATCCACGATCGATACTGCTGAGATATCAATCAGTACCCCCCGAGCTCCGGTTTTATGAATCATCTGTACCAAGTCCGTTTCCAGATTCAAGGCAATCCGATCGTACAAATCAATCTGAATGGTCACCAGTAGAAACTGGCCCATTTTGAGAATCGGAATACGGTCCATTCCTTACGCTTTTTTATCCTTTCTAACTTTGATCACTTCCAGTTGTAACATCGTAAAGGCCTGCCGCAGGGCACTAGCCAGCGTGGCTTTGGTAATGATGGAAGAAAGATCAATACCGAGGTGTACAATGGTCTGGGCAATTTCGGGACGAATACCACTAATAATACACTCAGCTCCCATCAGACGCGTAGCACTAACGGTTTTTATTAAATGTTGAGCGACCAGTGAGTCGACTGCCGGAACGCCAGATATATCCAGAATAGCAATGCTGCTTTCGGAATTGACAATTTCAACGAGCAGGTTTTCCATCACAATCTGCGTGCGGGCACTGTCGAGGGTACCGATGATTGGCAGAGCAATGATGCCATCCCAAACCCGAATGATAGGGGTTGAGATTTCAGCAATTTCATCCGTCTGACGAAGAATGACTTCTTCCCGTCCTTGAATAAACGTTTCGAACGTAACGATTCCCAGGCTGTCGATGAGCTTGCTAACTTCGAGTAATTCCTGATTAAGAAGTGCCAAATCAGTAATATTCGTCCGTAAAACGGAAAAGATGGCGTCCTTCAGACTAAAGATGAATACCGCCGTTTCGCGGGGCGTATAGCCCTGACGAGCCCGGGATAATGAAATACCCGCCAGAATTTCAAAGACGGGCTCAAAGTCCTGGGATTCAACTTGTGTACTATTGGCTTCGGTAAGGGTATGCAGTAACGCGTCAATCAATTCGATGGATTGCACACGTAAATCTTCGTTGGACATCAGATCTTCCCGTAACGTGGGATCTTCCATCTGATTTTCCATCCATAGCTCTATTATTTGCTCCTTTTGCGACTGGAGCATTTTAATAGTACTTGCTTTCATAATGTTCAAAATTCTGAATTTAAGGGTGTAAAGAAGACAACCGTTGCAGAGCCTTTTAGGTTTTGAAATAAATCGGGATGCCGGAAGCGTAAGTTAAGTAAACTTTGGTCGATTGCGGATGAAGAGCAAAGTATTCAACTAAAAAACCCCGCTTCGCTAACGAAAACGGGGTTTTATCTACTAATGATGTATCGGTACTAGTTACGGTAGAGTACTGATTTCACTGCTGAAACGACTCGCTTTGCGTTAGGAAGAACTTCTTCAATCAGCGTAGGAGCGTAGGGCAGGGGAACGTCGCGGCTCGTTACGCGGGCAACGGGAGCGTCGAGGTAATCGAACGCGTAGCGTTGCAGGTGATAAGCTACTTCGGCCGAAATGGAAGCCAGCGGAGCCGCTTCTTCGACGACGACGCAACGGTTGGTTTTCTTGATCGATTTCACTAAAGTGCCGTAATCGATCGGACGAACCGAACGAAGGTCAATCAGTTCCACGGAAATACCTTCTTTCTGTAATTCTTCGATGGCTGGCATCACGATCCGGGGGATCACTTTACCAAAGCTGACGATGGTTACGTCGGTTCCTTCCCGTTTCACGTCGGCTACGCCAATGGGGATCAGATATTCGCCATCGGGTACCTGGCCTTTGTCGCCGTACATCTGCTCCGATTCCATGAAAATGACCGGATCATTGTCACGAATAGCCGACTTCAACAACCCTTTGGCATCCGCAGGATTGGAAGGAATCACCACTTTCAGACCCGGCGTATTGGCGTACCAGCTCTCGAAGTTCGACGAGTGCTGGGCTGCCAGCTGACCGGCGTTACCGGTAGGACCACGGAATACGATCGGAGCATTGTACTGACCGCCAGACATTTCGTAAATCTTGGCTGCCGAGTTGATCACCTGATCAATGGCTACCAGCGAAAAGTTAAACGTCATGAACTCAATGATCGGACGCAGGCCATTGGCCGCCGCCCCTACGCCGATACCGGCAAAGCCTAACTCGGCAATGGGTGTATCGATTACGCGTTCCGGTCCGAATTCGTCAAGCATCCCTTGAGATACCTTGTACGCACCATTGTATTCAGCAACTTCTTCGCCCATCAAAAAAACGCGGGGATCACGTCGCATTTCCTCGCTCATGGCTTCGCGGAGAGCCTCCCGAAATTGTAATTCTCTCATGTTCAGAGTTTCTGTCGTATGTCCAGCTTGAATGTCTTCGTAAAGACCTTCAAAATTAGGAATGGATCAGCAATTGACAAGGTTTCTGCCCCATGATTCCCCATTTATCGTTAAACTTTTACTGGGAGTCCCGTCTAAATTTCTGGGAAAAGCAGTCTTACGACTAAAAAATAGGGAATAAAAAGGGAGGTCGGTAAAATAAATTTTTTTAAAATATAACTATTGCATTATAAAGTAATATTAAACATTGACAATTTTGATTTTTTTTTGTTACTTTGAGAAGAGATTTTGGTAGAATTTTATGCTTACGTTTTTAAGTCGGCTAAGCTTTTCTAACCGGGCGATGCGGTGACTTGAAACAAATTACCCCCCTCCATTGAACTGAAAACGGGATGAACGAGCCGCCGTTCGACCCTTTGAGTGCCTCGGTAAGTTTCTGTTGATCAGGTCTTGCCAACGTTGCGTATTCGGTCTCACGAATACGCAGAAGAGTTAGACTTCGTAGTCAGTGAGTTGGATCCAGAATTAAAGCTGGAAAAGCCAATGAGCTGATTAGGACTGTCGACTGAATTATTGGCCATTTCAAGTTTCATAGTTCAATCATTTTAATCCGGAACGTTATGACTTTGGAAGAATTTCTCCAGAGCGAAGAGTGCGTGCTGATGTTGATTTTTCAACAATACAGCCCCTCGGTAAGCCAGGCTGAACGAGTGCTGGAAAGCTTCGTGAGTCAGCACCCTAAAGACGCTCGTTTGCTGCGAGTAGCTTGTGGCACAGAAGATGAATTATTTAAGCGGTATAAAATTCGCTCGAACCCAACGGTGTTGGGCTTGCGGAAGGGTCGGGAAATCTGGCGGCATGAAGGATGTGCCGATGCCCAGACGATGGATCAGGTAGAATCTCGTTTGGTAGGGAATCACGCCTAACTGGTCGAACAACCCAAAGTTTACGTACTTTTGCGGACAGAGCAATTGTCTAGTACATGGTACCCATTCGGTCAGTTTTAGCAAAGCCCGTCGCGGCCTGGGTTATATCAAAGCGTCGTCAGTGGGAACGTAAACCCGCTGAAACGCAGCAGTTTTGGTTAAATAAATTACTGGATTCCGCCCGGAACACCGAGTTTGGGCGGAATCACTTTTTTAAAGACATTCACTCCCACGCTGACTTTCAGCAGGCTGTACCCATTCGGGACTACGAAGCTCTGAAACCTTACGTAGAGAAAGTAACCCACGGCGAGCCGGATATTCTCTGGCCGGGCAAGCCCCTGTACTTTGCTAAAACTTCGGGTACTACGTCGGGAATCAAATACATACCCTTATCTAAAGAATCCATTGGTTTTCACATCAATGGTGCTCGGGATGCTCTGTTAAGCTACATCCACGAAACAGGACGCTCGGAGTTTTTGGATAAAAAACTCATCTTTCTCTCGGGAAGTCCGGAGATGACGATCAAACATGGGATTCACGTGGGTCGCCTTTCTGGTATTTCTAATCACCACGTTCCGGGTTATTTGCGGACGAATCAGCTGCCCAGCTGGGAAACCAATTGTATTGACGACTGGGAAACCAAGCTCGACCGGATCATTGACGAGACCATTCACCAGCCCATGTCACTCATCTCGGGCATTCCGCCCTGGGTGCAGATGTACTTTGATCGGATTCAAGCCCGTACGGGTAAGAAAATCAAGGATGTGTTTCCGGACTTTCAGCTCTTTGTGTACGGCGGCGTCAATTTCGAGCCGTACCGGGCGAAACTTTACGATTCCATCGGTAAGAAAATCGATTCCATTGAGACGTACCCGGCTTCGGAAGGCTTCATTGCCTATCAGGATAGTCAGGTGAATCCGGGTTTACTGATGTTACTAAATCAGGGTATTTTCTATGAGTTTATACCGGTGGAGGAATTTTTCACGGAGAACCCCCGTCGCCTGAGCATTGGCGAAGTGGAAGTAGGCAAGAACTACGCCGTCATCATGAATACCAACGCCGGCCTTTGGGGGTATAACATTGGGGATACGGTGAAGTTCGTTTCGAAAGATCCGTATCGGATTATCGTGACGGGACGGATCAAACACTTCATTTCAGCATTTGGCGAGCACGTGATTGGTGAGGAAGTTGAAAAAGCGATGGCCTACGCCGTGAGTCGTCAGCCCGAAACGCAAGTGGTCGAATTTACGGTAGCTCCGCAGGTAGCCCCTCCCGAAGGCGGTTTGCCGTACCACGAGTGGCTGATTGAGTTTGCTAATCCACCGCATGATCTGGAGCAGTTCCGCCAGGATCTCGATACTAACCTGACCAAACTCAATGTCTATTACGACGATCTAATCAGCGGAAGTATTCTACAGCGTCTTCAATTGACGTCCTTACGTCGGGGAGCCTTTATTGAGTTTATGAAAAGCCAGGGCAAGTTGGGTGGACAGAATAAAGTACCCCGTCTGGCGAATGACCGCATGGTTGCGGATCAGCTCAAGCAATTAATATAAATCTAGTAAAGCCCCCTTTTTAAAGAGTACCCATTCGTATGCAAAAACGGAATATTGCCATTCTGGGCTCAACTGGCTCCATTGGTACGCAGGCCCTGGACGTCGTGCGGAGTCACCCGGAAGCTTTTCAGGTAGAAGTTTTATCCGCCCAGAATAACGCATCCTTACTCATTGAACAGGCGGCTGAGTTCAAGCCGAATGTCGTGGTAATTGGGAATGAAGACCTTTTTCCAACAGTTCAGTCTGCCCTGGAATCACTGGATATAAAAGTCTACTGCGGGATTCAGGCCCTGGCCAGCGTGGTACAGATGGAAAGTATTGATCTAGTACTGACGTCCATGGTAGGATACGCCGGCTTGTTACCCACGCTGAAAGCCATCGAAGCCGGGAAGTCCATCGCTTTGGCGAATAAAGAAACACTGGTCGTGGCGGGGGAGTTGGTTACGGAAGCCGCCCGGAAAAAAGGCGTCAATATTTACCCCGTCGATTCCGAGCATTCGGCCATTTTTCAGTGTCTGGTTGGGGAGTTTCATAACCCCATCGAGAAGATCATTCTGACCGCTTCGGGTGGACCTTTTCGCGGAAAGGACCGGGAGTTTCTGAAAACCGTTACCAAAGCTCAGGCTCTGAAACACCCCAACTGGGTGATGGGAGCCAAGATTACGATCGACTCCGCCAGTCTGATGAACAAAGGCCTGGAAGTCATTGAAGCGAAGTGGCTGTTTGGCCTCGAAGCTCCGCAGATCGAGGTAGTCGTGCATCCGCAAAGCATCATTCATTCCCTCGTTCAGTTCGAAGACGGTTCCATGAAGGCTCAGATGGGTTTGCCCGATATGCGGTTGCCTATTCAGTTTGCCCTGGGCTATCCCAACCGGATGCCTTCGGATTTTCCCCGCTTCAACTTCATGGATTATCCGACCCTCAGTTTTGAACAACCGGATGCCAAGACCTTCCGCAATCTGGCCCTGGCTTACGCCGCTCTCGAACGGGGGGGGAATGCCTGCTGTATTCTGAATGCGGCCAATGAAGTAGCGGTAGCCGAGTTTCTGAACGATCGGATTGGGTTTCTGGAAATGTCGGATCTGATTGGCGAGTGCCTGGAAAAGGTGTCGTATCAGGCGAATCCCAGCTACGAAGATTACGTGCAGACGGATACGGAAACGCGTCGTTTAGCGGCTGAATTACTAAAATCACACTCTCTATACTAATTAACTGTATTGTTGAATGAAACGCTACGCCCTGGCCCTTGACCTGGTAGACGATCCCGCTTTGATTGCTGAATACGAACAATACCACGAAACCATCTGGCCGGAAATTAAGGAGAGTATCCTCGGGCAGGAAGTATCGGCCATGGAAATTTACCGGACGGGTAATCGCCTGTTCATGATTATGGAAGTGACGGATCAATTTTCCTTTGAAGCGAAAGCTGCCGCCGACGCCGCCAATCCGAAAGTACAGGAATGGGAACAACTGATGTGGAAATACCAGCAGGCCATTCCCTCCGCCCAACCCGGTGAAAAATGGGTACTGATGAAAAAAATATTTGCATTATAAGTGTTGATGACCGAAGCAGACGATACGTATCAAACCATAGAGGCTCCGGCGGAAGGCCTGTTCAAGGACAAAGGCAGTAAATTCATCGGTTACGCCTACCCGTTGGCAAACGAAGAGGAAGTTAAACAGTACATAGCTGAATTGCGGGAGCTACATCCCAAAGCCCGCCATTATTGCTGGGCCTATCGGTTGAGTCCAGACCGGACGGTCTTTCGCGTCAATGATGATGGGGAACCTTCCGGATCGGCGGGGAAGCCCATTCTGAATACGCTTTTATCGAATAATCTGACCAATATTTTAGTAGTGGTGGTTCGTTATTTCGGCGGTACGCTATTGGGTGTACCGGGCTTAATTAACGCCTACAAACAGGCTACACAGGAGGCCATTCATGAGGCTACACTGGTCGAGAAAACGGTCAATGAAGTATATCGCATTGACTTCGATTATCTGCAAATGAACGATGTCATGAAGGTCATGAAAGATGACAACGTACGCATTTTGAATCAGCAATTCGATAATCAGTGTAGTTTGGAGTTTATGGTTCGGAAAGCACTGGTAGAGACGATGGTTGGAAAGTTGGAGAAAACGAGTGGCGTAAGCGTAAGGTGGATTGCTACCGTTTAACCTTTAAGTAAAGTACAGCTATTTATTTTTAAAGTATATTTGAAGGAGTAATCTACCTGACTTTATACGACCGTGTCCCCCTTTAACAGTATTTTTGCCTTATCTTCTTTGGGGATTGTGCTGGGAATCCTATTGTTTATCCAGCGATCTTCCGTTTTAGTTCCTGCCCAAGTAAAATACGTAACCATCGAAGGATTAAGAGGTTATCTGGCCTTCTTTGTCTTTTTACATCATGCCACATTCTGGTACGTGTATCTGCATACTGGAAAATGGGCCGTACCGGATTCCGATTTATATATTCAGCTTGGGAAGATCAGCGTCGTCGTGTTCTTCATGATTACGGGCTTTTTATTCTTTCTTAAGCTCAGTGAATCCCGGGAAAAACCAATTCATTGGCCGGCCTTTTTCGTTTCCCGATTCTTTAGATTAGCCCCGCTATATGCGTTTACAATGGCCGTAATGGTAGGCATCGTTGCCGTTAGGTCTGACTTTACATTACGCGAAAGTCCCTCCTTAATTGCTACAGAAATTTTACAGTGGCTCGGTTTTTCGATCTATGGTATTCCCAACATCAATGGTGTAGAAAATACCTTTTTAATCACTGCGGGTGTTACTTGGTCATTGGTATACGAGTGGTTGTTTTACTTTTCTTTACCGCTCATCGGCGTTGTTTTTTATCGTACGAGAATACACCCCGTTTTATTTTTTATACTACTCGGGATTGTCGTTTCTATCTTCTATAATAACCTCATTTTTAACTATTACTTACTGACCTTTCTAGCGGGAGGGTTGGCCGTCTATTTGATCCGTATTCCCCGGCTGGTCGCTCTGTCCTCAAGCCAACCAGCCTCTTTCCTAATCCTGATTTGTCTAACGCTTTTGGTGTATCCATTCAAAGGCAACGACAGCATGGAAATTGTGTGTACAACGATTGTTTTTACGAGTATTGCGGCGGGCAACTCGCTTTGGGGTATACTCAAAGCCACTACTTCCCGGCTGTTAGGGCAGGTTACCTACAGTATTTATCTGTTACACGGGATTGTGCTGTACACTGTTTTTATGTTTGTCATCGGGGAAGAGAAGGCTCCGCAGCTCAGTGTAATCGAGTTCTGGCTAGTTGTTACAGGAGCAAGTGTTCTTTTAATCGCCATCAGCTTTCTATCCTATCGATACATCGAACAACCAGGGACGCGATTAGCTACCAAGATCAATGGCCGCTTTTTCTTTCATAGGAAGACTAAGAATTCTAATAACATATAACTATACTGAGAAAAAAAGTACCTATTTTGAGAAAATAATCCACATGCTGAGGCGAATAAGCCCTGGTGTTTCTTTCTTGTTTTTGATATAATGACTTGAATGTCAGTAAATTGGTAAAAAATAAAATGCACTAAGTGTTTGGCATAACTCTTTTACTTTTTATATCCGTAAACCGAATGTGATAAAACGAAAAACGAAGCACTTATTTAACTGAGAAAATCCCTGAGGAATTTCAAAAAGTTTAAATAAGGCGATCTCGTCACTCCATCGAAGAAGTAAAATAGTTTAAGATGGAATGAATACTGGAACCCCTTCGTATTGATCACGAAATACACAAGAGATTAGGTTTGAGTACTTGTTATTTCGACTCCTGAGAGTAAAGCAATAGAAGAAAGGAATACCGGAGAAGCATGCTTCCAGTCGTAAAGGAAAAGATGAGTCACGATTGAAGTGCTCTAGATACTTTTCCAAGCGTTAGGTTTTTTTGAGAAGTGGCCAGTGATAACTGACCACTTTTCCCTTTTTAGAGCTATTGCAAAGCTTGATAGGTAAGCCAAGCTGCTACGTAAGCAATACCCGTCATGTACGCAAACTGAACCGCGGGGTAAAACCAGGACTTCGTTTCGCGGTAGGTAGTGGCCAGTGTACTGATGCACATCATGGCAAATACGTAAAAAATCAACAGCGAAAAGGCTACTGCCGGCGTAAAGCGAGGTTCGCCCGTTTCGGGATTAATCTCCGTACGCATTTTATCTTTCACTGTGTTGGTATCGTCATCACCGCCCAGACTATAAATCGTTGACATCGTTCCAACGAATACTTCCCGGGCGGCAAAGGAGGTCAGTAACGCAATACCAATTTTCCAGTCGTAACCCAAGGGGCGAATCACCGGCTCGATCCAGTGACCGAAACGGCCCGCGTACGAAGCTTCGAGCTGGGCTGACGAGACGGCGTTGTTCAGCTCCTGCTCCGACAACGTTGGGTTTTCAGTCTTTACCTTTTCTTCGGCTTTCTCAAAGGAGTCGCCCGGACCATAACTGGCCAGTACCCAGAGTACAATGGAAATGGCAACGATTACTTTACCAGCCTCCAAAACGAAGGCTTTCACAGCATTGTAAACCGATAGAGCCACGTGATCGAGACGAGGTAACTGAAAGACGGGCATTTCCATGATAAAGAAGCTCCGTTCTTTTACCTTCAGAATCTTTTTCATCACCCAGGCTGACAGCAACGCCGAGACAAACCCGAGCAGGTACAGGGCCATCAAAGCAAAACCTTGTAGGTTGAAAATACCCAGAATGGTTCGATCCGGTACTACTAAGCCAATCATGATGGTAAAGATGGGCAGACGGGCCGAGCAACTCATCAGGGGCGTTACCATGATCGTGATGAGCCGATCTTTCCAGCTCTGAATGGTCCGCGTACCCATGATGGCGGGTACGGCACAAGCTACGCTCGAAATCAACGGTACTACGCTTCGTCCGTTCAAGCCGACACTTCGCATGAGCTTGTCCATCAACACCATCACGCGAGCCATGTAGCCGGATTCTTCCAATAAGGAAATAAATACGAACAGAAAGGCGATTTGTGGAATGAACACGACCACCCCGCCAATCCCGGCCAGTAATCCGTCCGTAAGCAGGCTGGTGAGCATACCGTCGGGCAGCACGGATTTTACCCATTCATTGAGGGATGCCATGCCGGTATCAATCCAGTCCATCGGGTATTCGGCCAGCGAAAAGATGGATTGAAAAATTAGAAATAGAATACCGAAAAAGACCGCGTATCCCCAGACGGGATGCAGTAAGATTTTATCCAGCTTGGTGGTGAACGTTTCCTGAAGTTCACCGTCTTTTTTACGAACGGCGGCATCGGCGATCTTACCCAATAGAGCGTACCGATCGACCGTTTCTTTCGCCTGGAAATCCGTATGCTGAAAGCTGTGTCGCTGGGTAATGTCCTGTAATTGAGAGCGGTGTTCCAGCGTAAGAAAGCGTAATTTTTCAGCCTGTCCAGCCATCAGCATGGCTAGATAGCTGTTGTTGACACCGAATTTTTCTTTGACTTCTTCCAGAAAGCCCTTGGACACACTCTCGAATTGCATGGTAGGCTTGGGCCGTTCCGCGTGTTCGAGCAATTCGCCCTTGATGGTAAACTTAAGGTTATCCAGTCCTTCGGCTGATTTCGCGTTAATGAGCACGACCGGAACACCCAGACGAGTCGATAAAAGTTCCGGATCGAGCGTCAATCCGTGAGCTTCCGCCACGTCCACCATGTTCAAAGCCAGGATGGTATGAAAGCCCAGATCGGCCACCTGACTGAACAAAAGCAGGTTACGCTTCAAGTTAGAGGCGTCGGCTACCACTACGACTACATCGGGATAATCTTTGCTGGAAGGGTTGGCCAGTACATCCAATACGACCTGTTCATCGAGCGACTTTGGGTACAAACTATACGTACCGGGTAGATCGACCACCGTAGCGTCGGTGTTTTTATCCAGACGCGTCAGGCCTGCTTTCCGATCAACGGTTACGCCCGGAAAGTTTCCGGTTTTTTGCCGGAGGCCGGTTAAGGCATTGAAAAGGGTAGTTTTGCCGCAGTTCGGATTGCCGACTAACGCAATGATGGGGGTATCTGCCATTACTTACTAATCAAAGCTCGGGAAAGAGTTACTGTAATTCCACGACCGCAGCTTCATCAAGCCGCAGTGAAAGAATATAATCGCCGACCTGCAGACAAATCGGATCGCCCAAGGGAGCAATGGCCGTCAGCCGGATTTCCGTACCGGGCAGGCATCCCATCTCCAACAGTTTCAAAGCCAGAATCGTATCTTTAAACCCGGCAATGATTCCTTTTTCACCGATTCGTAGCTGGGATAAATTCCGTTGCGACATAGTTTTTACTTCCTTCCGAAAACTGTACTACTATTTGGATTCATTCTAAACGAGTGTCAAAAATAGAAAATAGTTCCCAACCCGAATCAGATTTTTTCACATTCGCTTCATTTTGGAGTAAAGTCAGACCCTACTGATCGAAAGGCAATGCTTCCTGCCAAACAAGGCCAACAATCCCGACAGTTTTATAAAAAATACAACCAACCAGCCGAATTGTACCGTACCTTTGCGGGAAAGTACAGGAAGGTAAAAGGCGGCTGAAACCGGAGGCATTTGCCAATCCTTTTGGCTGAACGAGTGAAACCAGTATGCGGGAAGTTAACGCTCTGATAGCGAAAGAAATACGTCTTGAATGGAGGCAACGAAACGCCCTTAACGGGATGTTGTTATATTTGGTGAGTACTATTTTTGTGTGCTACCTCAGCTTTCGTTTGAAGTCCAATCGGCTGGAACCGATTACCTGGAATACCCTCTTCTGGATCATTCAGTTGTTTACCGCCGTGAGTGCCATTGCCAAGAGCTTTACGCAGGAACGGGCCGGACGACTGCTCTACTACTACACGCTGGCGAGTCCGGTCGGAATCATCCTTTCCAAGATGATTTACAATACGGTGCTGATGCTGGGTTTGTCCGTACTGGGCTTCGGCATTTATGCGTTTGTGATGGGGAACCCGGTAGGGGATGTCGGGATGTATCTGGTGGCGATTGTACTCGGAGCTTTGGGGTTTGCCGGAACGCTAACGATGGTGGCCGGTATTGCCAGCAAAGCCGAGAATTCGCCAACGCTGATGTCCGTGTTGAGTTTTCCCATAATCCTTCCCATGTTACTGATGTTGCTGAAGCTCTCCAAGAATGCCCTCGATGGGCTCGACTGGGGTTCCAGCAGCGATGAAATACTCACCTTATTGGCACTAAACGGCATTGTCTGGGTACTGTCCCTGATACTGTTTCCGTTTATCTGGAAAAGCTGAGTAATGTTTTAGTATTCTAATCATTGACGGATCACGATGGCCTGGTGGAAGTACCTTTGTATGTTATTGCTTTTTTACGTGTATACGGGAGGTCTGCTGCTGCCCATTCCGCACCAGCCGATTCTTTACGAAACCGCCCGTAACCTTTATTTTCACGTACCGCTGTGGTTTGCGATGATTCTGCTGCTGGTCCTGTCGGTCTGGTATGCCATCAAGTACCTGCGGAAAGGGGCGATCGACGATGATATTCAGTCGGTGGAGCTGGCCAATACGGGATTGATCTTTGGAATCTTGGGTTTCATTACGGGAGCCATCTGGGGAAATTATACCTGGGGTAGTCCGCTACCGCAGGACCCGAAGTTGCTTTCCACCGAAATTGCCATGCTGATTTACCTGGCGTATTGGGTGTTACGGGGCTCTTTCCGTGACGAACAACAACGGGCCCGGATTTCGGCGGTTTACAACATTTTTGCCTTTGCTGCCTTTATTCCGCTGACGATCATTCTGCCGCGACTGGCTTCTAATTCACTCCATCCCGGCAATGGTAGTAACCCCGGTTTCAAGATTTACGATTCCGATCATAAAATGAAGCTGGTCTTTTACCCGGCCGTGATCGGGATGATCCTGCTTGGGTACTGGATTTCGTCCCTGCGGATTCGCTACCGTCGTCTGAACGAAATTGTAGAAAATAAGTAAGCAAAGTCATTGTAGGTACCAGTGATTTGAACTCATTTTGTACCGTTAAAAAGTTAATGGGTTATCTGGAATTGCATGCATTACCCCAAGACAGAATGCGTGATCTAATGCCCCCCTCATTCATGAAAAAAGCAGGATTATTTTTATTGTTAAGCCTCTTGTCGGGCAACCTTTTTGCTCAGCAGGATGTTGAAATGGCCGATACCATGCGTTCCAACGGAAAAATCTTCGTGGTAGTGGCCGTGATTGCAGTCGTACTCATCGGGTTGATTCTGTACCTGCTGAACCTGGATCGGAAGCTTTCCCGTCTGGAGAAAGAGATTAAACATTAGTCGTACCTCTCATTGCTTGCAAACCGCAACGTTATCCTTTCGAGCAAACAAATGAAAAAAATACACCTCTTAGGTATTGCCGTGATTGCTGCGGCTATTTTCATTCTTCTCTCTACCGCTGGCGATGCCAGTACGTACGTTGATTTCGCCAAAGCCGAATCCATGGCTAAGGAAGGCAACGAAAGTAAAGTACACGTGGTAGGTAATCTGAAAAAAGATCCTTCCGGTAAAATTCTGGATATGGAGTACAATCCAGCCGTAAATGCGAACCTGCTGACGTTCTCGCTGGTGGATGATCTGGGTGTAGAGCGTACCGTTATTTACCACGAACCCAAACCCCAGGATATTGAAAAGTCCGAGAAAGTAGTGGTCGTGGGTCGGATGCAAAACGGTGTCTTTGCCTGCGATCAGGTATTGTTGAAATGCCCCTCCAAATACAACGATGCCAAAGCCCCAACGGCGATGAAATAAATTGGTGAGTGCCTGTAGGAATCCATCGTTTTTTTAGGCACTCATTCACGCATTCTATCCTAACATTTATGCATTACTGGATTGGAAATACGGGCCACTTAGCCATTCTGACTTCGTTTATCACGGCGTTGGTAGCAACGTTTGCCTACGTAAAAGCTTCCCAGGATACCCTGGAGGCCAGCTCCTGGCAGCGGTTTGCCCGCTACTCCTTCTATGCCCATGCAGTAGCCGTAGTGACGGTGGTCGTCAGTCTGTACTGGATCATCTATAACCACTACTATGAGTACCACTACGCCTGGGATAACTCCTCGCGTTCGTTGCCGGCTTATTACGTGATATCCAGTTTCTGGCAGGATCAGGAGGGAAGTTTTCTACTCTGGATTTTCTGGCTGGCGATGATTGGCATGACGCTGATTGCGTATTTCGGTAAAAGCAAAAACGAAGGGAAAGTACGCTTTGAAGCCCCAACCATGGCCGTATTCGGTCTGGTACAGGCCTTCCTTTGTTCCATGATTCTGGGTGTAGTCATTCCGGGACTGGAGATGAAAATTGGTTCATCACCCTTCCTTCTTTTACGCGAAGCTCACCCCGAATGGCCGGTTTGGGCCTTGAAACCCAATTTTATTCCGGAAGATGGCAACGGCTTGAATCCCCTGCTTCAGAACCCCTGGATGGTGATTCACCCGCCGACTTTGTTCCTGGGATATGCCCTGACGCTGGTTCCGTTTGCCTTCTGTATCGCCGGATTATGGCGAAGAGAGTATAAAAGCTGGATCAAACCGGCTTTGCCCTGGACGGCTTTGGGTTCCCTGATTTTAGGCGTGGGTATCATGATGGGAGCCATCTGGGCCTACGAAACGCTGAACTTTGGCGGTTACTGGAACTGGGATCCCGTGGAAAATGGCATCTATGTACCCTGGCTGGTACTGGTGGCAGCTCTGCACACCTTGATCATTTATCAGACTAACAAGAGTACGCTTAAGATTTCCAGCATTCTGATTATAGCCCAGTTTATCCTGATTCTGTATGCGACGTTTATGACGCGGAGTGGTATTCTGGGAAATGCCTCGGTTCACTCCTTTACGGATTTAGGACTTTCGGGTCAGTTATTGATTTACCTGTTGACGTTTACGGTGGGGGCCATTGCCTTACTGGCCTGGCGTTGGAAGGATATACCGAGTTCTGATAAGGAAATCTCTACGTATAGCCGTGAATTCTGGATTTTCTGTGGGGCTACGGTGATCTGTCTGGCCGCGTTTCAGGTCATTGCGACGACGTCCATTCCCGTGTATAATGCCCTGGTCGCCAACTTCGGAATCAAATCAAATTTAGCTCTGCCTGCTGATCAGGTGAAGCACTATACGGATTTCCAGCTTTGGTTCTTCGTGGTTATCGTTATTCTGAACGCCATCGGTCAGTACTTCTGGTGGGGTAAAGTGAAAACGGAACAGAAGGCCGCCGCGGTTGAAAACGAGGTACTCGTGACCCGAGGTATGAGCTTCAATCTGGGACCTTGGGAGGTATTCTCAACACCCCTGATGATTACGCTGATGCTGACGGCCATTCTACTCGTTGCGATGCAGATGGGAGCTTGGAACTGGGTATACATCGTCTTATTACTGGCGGCGGTATTCTCGCTGGTGATCAACTTCTCGACTATACTGACGGTTCTGAAGGGCAAATGGCAGCTTTCGGGTGGAGCCGTATCACACATTGGCGTAGCTCTGATGCTGGTTGGTATTTTGTTCTCTTCGGGTTATTCAAAGATCGTATCCCAGAATAAATCAGGTTTGATCATCTTCAATAGTAAGGAAGTTGATACGAAAGAAAACGTAGAAAACCAGTTACTCTGGATGAATCAGCCGCAACAACTGGATAAGTACTTAGTGACGTACAAAGGACAATTTATTGAAGCTCGCGACGTACCCGGTTATCTACCCAAAGCTTCCGTGGAGCTGATTGAGAACGATTTCCACGCCGTAGCAAAACAAGATATTGTGAAGGATGGGAAAACGTACCATAAGAAAGGCGAT
>NZ_JBMDWJ010000276.1:0-10317 GCF_048595215.1 Siphonobacter sp. | reverse complement strand
GGCGTTACGGGAATGCCCATTTCTTCGATAAACGACTGCGTACCACCCGTTGAATACAACTGTACACCCTGACGGTGCAGCGATTCTACGATGGGTGCCAGGCCTTCCTTATGATAAACGGAGAGAAGAGCAGAAGTGATTTTTTTTTGAGACATTGGTCGGTCTATTAAAAACTCAGTTTCAGTATTCGAGTTTACAGTCTTCCGCAAAATCCGTCCTCCTTCGTCAGCACCGCGATTGCTTCAAACCAAAAAGACTATGAATAAAAAAACCCCGAGGAGAGCTCAGGGATTTTTTAGGGAGGTACCAAGCGGATTCGAACCGCTGTGGGAGGTTTTGCAGACCTCTGCCTAGCCTCTCGGCCATGGTACCTTGTGATTTTTCAAAAGCTTCTTTCGCTCTTGAGGCTGCAAAAATAAGGGGAAAATTAGCTGATTTCAGAAAAAGAGGTATTTTTTTTCATGTTTTTCTGAAAAGATATTCATTTTCTGCCTCAGCTTACTGATACAGAGCTATTTGTAACGAGCCCTTTTGAGAGAGGGTATTAAAAAAGAAGGGCGAACCTTTCGGCTCGCCCTTGCTTTAGTAATTCGCGTCAGGAATTAGTTTCCACGTTCCATTTGCTCTTTCAGAGCAGCCAGAGCGTCGAGATCACCCAGAGTTGATTTTTCAGCAGAAGCAGAAGAGTTCGTTTTCTCTACGGCTTTTTGCGTTTTCTTCTTCTCTTCGGCTTTCACTTCATCCTTCACGTCGCCCCATACTTTCGTATGAGAAACAACGATACGACGTTCTTCTTTATGGAATTCGATCACTTTGAAGTCGATAGACTCACCTACTTCAGCGTTCGAACCATCTTCTTTCGCCAGTTGCTTGATCGGAGCCTGTCCTTCGATACCGTAAGGCAGCTCAATCTGAGCAAACTTGTCAGACTTGGCAATGATCGTTCCTTTGTGTACGGATCCGATGGTGAAGACGTTCTCGAAGGTATCCCAGGGGTTTTCTTCGAGTTGTTTGTGGCCCAGAGACAGACGACGGTTTTCAGCGTCGAGTTCCAGAACGACTACGTCCATTTTGTCACCAACTTTCGTGTACTCAGAAGGATGCTTGATCTTGCGAGTCCAAGACAGGTCAGATACGTGAACCAGACCATCGATTCCTTCTTCCATTTCGAGGAAGAGACCGAAGTTCGTCAGGTTACGAACCGTTCCTGAGTGTTTCGTACCCGGAGCATACTTCGACAGCAGCTCAGGACGAGTCCAGGGATCAGGCGTCAGTTGCTTGATACCCAGAGACATTTTGCGTTCGCTACGATCGATCGTCAGTACAACGGCTTCGATTTCGTCGCCCACTTTCAGGAAGTCCTGAGGGTTACGCAGGTGCTGAGACCATGACATTTCTGACACGTGAATCAGACCTTCTACGCCCGGCTGAACTTCCAGGAACGCACCGTAATCGGCTACGTTCACGATTTTGCCTTTTACGCGAGCACCGGGTTCTACTTCGGCAGGAAGTGCTTCCCAAGGATGAGCCGTCAATTGCTTCATGCCGAGAGAGATACGCTTCTTGTCTTCGTCGAAATCCAGTACAACCACCTGAATGCGTTGGTCCAGTTTGAGGACTTCGCTTGGGTGGTTGATGCGACCCCAGGAGATATCGGTAATGTGCAGCAGACCATCCACACCACCCAGATCGATGAATACACCGAAGTTGGTCATGTTTTTGATCACGCCTTCGAGTACCTGACCTTTTTCCAGGTTCGTCAGGATTTGCTGACGTTGCTGCTCAAGGTCTTTCTCGATGAGGACTTTGTGTGAAACGACTACGTTATCATTGGCGTAGTTGATTTTCACCACTTTCACCTCCATACGCTTGCCAACGAAAACGTCGAAATCGCGGATGGGTTTTACGTCGATTTGAGAACCGGGCAAGAAGGCTTCGATGCCGTAGATATCTACGATCAAACCACCTTTCGTCCGACGCTTCACAAAACCATCGATCACGAGGTCTTGATCCAGAGCCTTCTGAATATTATCCCAAGCCGTGATTACTTTCGCTTTCTTACGAGAAAGAATCAGCTGACCATTGGGGTCTTCCTGATTTTCGATGTACACTTCCACTTCATCACCGGCTTTCAGCTCGGGCATGTCACGGAATTCCGTACGGGGAACCATCCCGTCGGACTTGAAACCGATGTTCAGAATTACTTCACGATCCGTAATTCCAACCACGGTACCTTTTACTACTTCTTTTTCAGCTACCTGGCTCAGCGTACCTTCGTACAGAGCAGCCAGTTCATCACGCTGAGCTTTAGAGTAACCACTACCAAAGCCACGGTTGTCCGCGTGATCCCAATCAAAATCAGTTACTTGAGGTTGTGCCATAAGAGATTTTTGGCTCGCCCTGGATACATCAGCCGACCGGGCGAAGCTCCGGCTGAATTTTAGTGAATCCGCTTTTTTCAAAACGGAAGGCAAAGGTAGTCATTTTTCCTGATACTGAGCGAGTAATATCCTAAAAAAATAGCTAGTCTTCCGTTTCGTTTTAAACGCCTCTGTATCGTCTTTCCCCGTCTCTTCTTTCCCCTCATTCTTCCCATCGGCAGGAAAGTACATGACAGCCCCTTTACTTACTTAAATAATATTTGTAATCAATAAAGTGCCATTCTGTTTCCTAACACATTACTTCTGCAGCATTATCTTATGAAAAAATGGTTTACTCGACCACCCGTCTACCTTTGGGTGGTGTTTTTCCTGTTGACAGGAAACCTAGCTTTTGCTCAGGGAATTACGGGCACGGTGACTTCCAACGACGCCAAACAGGGCATTCCCGGAGCCAGCGTTACCATCAAAGGCACGAATCTCGGTACAGTCACCAACGCGGATGGTCAGTACACCCTTCGCTTTGAGGGGAAAACGGGTACGCTGGTGGTCTCTTCCATTGGCTACATTACCCAGGAACTGCCCATCAACGGACAAACGACGCTGAACGTTACGCTACAACCCGATACCAAGGCTCTCAATGAGGTCGTGGTGATTGGGTACGGTACAGCCCGGAAAACGGACGTTACCGGGGCCATCACTTCACTCAACGCCAGAAATCTGGATGAACGCCCCGTACTCCGCGTGGATCAGGCTCTGGTGGGCCAGCTGGCAGGGGTACAGGTGAAACAAACCAGCGGGGCCCTGGGCAAGGGCCTCAGCGTACAGGTACGCGGTTCGGGTTCGATCACGGCGGGCAATGAACCGTTGTACGTCATCGATGGCTTTCCCCTGGCGACGGCAGCTCCCAATGGTTCTGGAAACTTCGCGACGGGCAACCCGCTCGATAACATGAACCCCAACGACATTGAGTCGATTCAGGTACTGAAAGACGCGGCGGCGGCGGCCATTTACGGTTCGCGGGCGGCTAACGGCGTCGTATTGATTACCACCAAACGCGGGCAAAGCGGTAAAAGCACAATTACCGTTAATGCCTACGGCGGGTACATGGAACGCAGTCGTAAACTCGACATGCTGAATGGTCCGGAGTGGATTGACCGGGCGACCGAGATTATCAACGCCCAATGGGTAGCTTCGGGCTCAGGCCGTACGGCTACGCAAACCAATGCCGAACGCCGGACTATTTTAGGATTGGCCGAAGGTCAGGTTAATACGACCTACATGACCGACGACCGCTGGTCACAACCCGGATACCCGGGCCTGCAATTCATTGACTGGCAGGATGAGGCCTTCCGCAAAGGGGCGGTACAGAACTACCAGATTTCGGCGAGTGGCGGATCGGAAAACGTTAACTACTACGTTTCAGGAAACTACGTCAAACAGCAGGGCATGGTCATCAACACCGACTATACGGCCTATTCAGCTCGGGCGAATGTGGAAGTAAAAGCCAGTAAAAACCTGAAAATTGGCGTCAATCTGGCCCCTACGTTCTCGATCAACCATGATCCCGGCGTCGAAGGAAAAGATAACATTCTACACCAGCTGCTGAGTTACTCTCCCGTGCAGGAGGCCAGTGCGGGTCTATATCCCAACAGTGGCAGCATTGGTCAGTACCGCTGGAGTACTTCCGCTAACAGTCCCATTGCCAAGCTCGAACGGGTCATTGGGGAAACCAAACGCTTCCGTACCCTGGGGTCTTTGTTCGGCGAATACCAGCTGGCGAAAGGCCTTTTCTGGAAAACCACGCTGAACCTAGACAATACCGATAATACCGCGAAAGGATATACGCCTTACTCCGTGGCTAGTTCGCTTGAAGCCCGGAACGCCCAGCAAACCATTCTGACTTCCGGCTCTTTCAACACCTACCGGAAACGTACGTTTGTGAACGAAAACACACTGTCGTACTCGAAAGTCTTTGCCGAGAAGCACGACCTCTCGCTGTTGGGCGGTATTTCGTACACGTCCGATAAGATCGAACTATCGAACATGAGTTCCAACGGTGGTTTCAGCAATAATGCCATCACGACGCTGAACGCCGCGAACGGCATTACGGGAAATACCAGCGAAGCCCGCAACGTGCTGATTTCCTTCTTCGGACGGGCTCAGTACAGCTACAGCGGTAAATACCTGTTTACGGCCAGTGTCCGGCAGGATGGCTCCTCCCGCTTCGGAGCGGATACTAAATGGGGTGTTTTTCCCTCCGCTTCCGTAGGCTGGCGGATTTCGGAAGAACCTTTCATGGAATCCGTTACGGCCATCAATGATTTGAAATTACGCGGCAGCTGGGGTACTTCCGGGAACTACAACATCGGCGACTACAGCACCTTACCGACGCTCGCTACCTACAACTATACGTTCAACGGAACAAATGCCATTGGTCAGGCTCCGAGCGGCATTGTCAATACGAACCTCTCCTGGGAAAAATCGCAGACTTTCGATGTGGGGCTTGACTTTTCCATCCTGCGTAACCGTGTTACGGCTTCCTTTGATGTGTACCGGAAGACGAATACGGCTCTGCTGCTCAACGTACCGACGCTCGGCGTGACGGGCTTTACATCCTCCCTGGGGAACGCCGGAAGCGTACGCAACGCGGGCTGGGAGTTGCAGGTGAATACGAATAACCTGACGGGAGCCTTTAAATGGAATACGTCGCTCAACTTTAGCCACAACGCCAACAAAGTCATTTCGCTGGCGGGCGGTCAGAGTCAGATTCTCATTCCTTCGTCGTTTGATATTTCCCACTCCATTCTTCGCGTGGGCGATCCGCTGTACAGTATTTACGTCGTTCGTCAGGTCGGTATTCTTAGCCAGCAGGACATCGACAGCAAAGCGGCTCTGTACGGATCGCAAACGGTGGGCGACCCTAAATACTTCGATGCCAACGGCGACGGCGTAATTGATGCCAATGACCGCGTCATCGTGGGTCAACCGAATCCTAAGTATACCTGGGGAATCACCAACAATTTCCGTTACAAAAACTTCGATTTGAGCGTACTGGTGCAGGGTCAGAATGGCGGGTCGATTTACTCACTACTGGGTCGAGCTTTGGGTCGTACCGGACAGGGCGTAGTGGATAATGCCCTGGGCTTCTACCAGGATCGCTGGCGTTCGCCCGAAGATCCAGGTGCCGGTCAGGTGGGTAAGGTATACTCAACGTTTGGTCGGATTAAAAACACCGACTGGCTGTACTCGTCGGATTACGTTCGCGTTCGGAACATCACGCTGGGATACAACCTAAAATCCGTAGTTAAGGTACCGCAGATTCAGGGAGCCCGCATTTACGTGACGGCCGAGAACTTCTTTGGCTGGGATAAATACAAAGGTGGCCTGAACCCCGAAGCGACCAACACGAACCTGAGCGGGGATAGCTCCTATCCCGAAGCCGGTGATTACGGTGGACTCCCCATTGCCCGCTCGCTCATCTTTGGTGTGAACTTAACTTTCTGATACTGGACTTCCATGAAAAGACGATATTTACTAGTAACCGCGTTCTTGACCGCACTGGTTACTTCCTGCACGGATGATTTATACCAAACGCCGATTTCTGCGGGTACCACCGAAACCTTTTATACCCAACAGGCTGATTTCATTCAGGGGGTCAATGCCGTATACAGCGATTTGCGGACTTACCCGGATCGTTTACTGAACCTCTCCGAGACGCGTTCGGACAATTTATACGCCGTTTCCGACGGGGGTGTACGCGACTGGGAAGGCATCAATAGTTTTCACAAAACGATTGCCAGTAACCCTTACGTTACGGATGCCTGGAATGTCAACTTCAACGGCATTTACCGGGCTAACGTCGTGCTGGATCAACTCGTACAAAAAGGTTCGATCATCACCGATGCCACGCTGCGTACGCGGCTAGAGGCAGAAGCTAAGTTCCTGCGGGCTTTTATGTACTTCGATCTGGTTCGCTTGTTCGGAAAAGTACCCGTCATCGATCACCCCGTTACGGCGGCGGAAGCCAAAACCATCCAGCGAAGCTCGGTTACGGATGTGTATAACCTGATTTTATCGGACCTGCAATTTGCGGTAACGAACCTGCCCGAAACGCACGCTACAGCCGACCGGGGACGAGCCACGAAGTTTGCCGCCAAAGCGATTCTGGCCCTGGTGTACATGACCCGCTCGGCTCCGAACTACTCCATTGAAGGCCCTGGTCTGGGACTGAACGAATGGAATCTGGCTCTGGCTCAACTCAATGATATTATTGCCAGTGGGAAGTACGCACTGGTGGCCAAATACAGCGACATCTTTTCGTACACCAATGAAAATAACTCGGAAGTGGTTTTTGACATTCAATACGTCACGGGTCTGACGCCGGTTGTGGGGGGCACGTTTCCTTGGTTACTCGCTCCCGATACTTGGTTTCAATCGAACGGAAAACCCACGCAGGGCGGCCTGACGATTCGTCCCGTAGCGGAGGATCTCATCAACCACTATACGGCGAAAGACGTCCGGAAAGCCTTTACCATTCAGACGGGTTATACGTACAACGGCGTAACTGAAAATCGGTCGTTTTTCAAGAAATACATCGATCTGACGAAAGTACCCGTGAACCGGGTCGATTGGCCGATCAACTTTATTGTCAGTCGCTACACGGACATTCTGATGCTGAAAGCCGAGTGTATCCTCAAAGGAGCTACGGGTAGTCAAGCGGATGTAGACGCCATTGTCAATCAGGTACGTACGCGGGCGGGACTGGAAGCCACTTCCAACGTAACGCTGGCTCAACTCTACGACGAACGTCGCCTGGAATTCGCCGCCGAAGGCACCCGCTGGCATGATCTCGTTCGCAGTGGACAGATTACCACCCTCATTCCAGCCTGGATAGCCAGGGAAGATGTACAGAAACAAATGCAGGCGTTCGTAAAGGAATACATCATCTACCCCCTTCCCCAAGCCGAGCTGGACGCCCAGCCGGGGTTGTATACGCAGAATGCGGGATATTAAGTAGCGTTTAATCCCAACAAAAAACTCCGGCGAGTACGTGACTCGCCGGAGTTTTTTGTTTCCCTTCATTATCCTTGCTTTCGTATCCAAGAAGCATCAAGCCAGCCATACAACAATCCGACACATCCTAATACACTACAATCCAGCAGCCAGGTATTGCTCTTCATGAGACCAATTACTAAGTATAGAAAAGCTCCCAAGCTGCCGATAACGCCAGCCGTGATAACCCGGAGTCCTACTGACCGTTGCTTAAAGTAAATGCTTATGGCGTAGTAGAGACCCGGAATCACGAAGTACCCAGGAAAACCCAGTAGAGCTACGTATAGGAAAATGGATAACGAGTGTCCTACCCATTTCCGATAAGTAAATGGCCCCGGAAGAGCCGCTGCCCCGCCATATTTAGTTGAGATTAAAACGGTAATGAGCAAATAAATCAATAAACACAGGTAGAGAGCCGCTAGACCTTTACAGAGCAGCTTCAAACCTTTTTTTACATTCGAGCGATCATCTGCGTTCATTTCCATTCATTAGTTTCTTATCTAATTTTATTTTGCTCTCCGCCCAAACGAACGTATCAAATAGAAAAACCGGAGGCAGCACCTCCGGCTTTTCGAGCAACACCAATATGAAAAATCCGTAATGTCTATTTATCGTAGTTCGTGTTCTGCGGATTAAAGTTGGTCCATCCAGCCGTCCAGTTATCCGTAGCGTTAAATGCTCCGCGATAGTTTACTTTCTGGAAGAACGAATCGGCACCTTTACCCGTCCAAACGGCACCACTCAACAGCGGTGAAGAAGAACCAACCGTGAAGGCCGGTGAAGCTAAGTTGAAGCTATTCGCATTCAGTCCTAACGTACCGATATTCGCTAGCGTTACGATTTGGTTGGCGAACTCCGTCGTGTTAAAGAAAGCCGTTGCCTGATCAGCCGTTACGCCACCTGCACCATTGACAGGCGTCGTCATGTTAGCCAGTACGATGCCACGCAGTTGCATTCCATTGGAAGTCGCGTTTGCCAAGGTCGTCGTACCATCTAAACGCAAGCCTTCGGGGTAACCTACCAGTAAGCTGTTGAAAACGCTAATGGACGTATTCCGACGCAAGTGCATACCGCGACCGAAAGCACCGGAACCATTCGACGTAGTAGCGGAGCTAGGAGCACCCTGGAAAACGAAGTTACTTACGTTAGCAAAAACGGCACCTGTCAGGGGTAATCCATCGTTAGCACCGTTAGCAGGCGTACCGGGATCGAAGTTATCCGACTCAAAACCGTTTGAAGTAGACTGATCCGCTACGTTTGGATCACGCAGAGAAAGAGCAAACTGTACTTTTCCAGAATAGCCCCAATCCGTATCCCAATCATCGTCAAAGCCACGGAAAGCAACCAAGTATTTAGCGTTTACCGTACCGCCGAACCACTCGAAGGAATCATCTCCGGAGTAAGAAACCTGTACGTTTTCGATCGTCGTTCCGTTACCTACACCGTACATCGTCAACCCATTAATTTCTGAGTTTGGCGTGTTTGACAGAGAAATACCGCCAAATTCGATCCGTACATATTTCAAGGTACCGGAGTTGTCAGCAACATCGCTATACGTTCCCGTCGTTCCCGTAATACCGCCTTCAAAGTTGGTTGCACCCGGACGGTTGGTTGGAGCTTTACCGATCAGTACTACCCCACCCCAGTCACCGTAGTTACGGCTTCCAGCGGCTTTCGACGAAGTAAATACGATGGGTTGGCTAGCCGTACCTACGGCCATCAATTTAGCACCGGGTTGTACGATCAGCGTACCCCCTTTTTGCTGACCCGAAGGATCCTGAGCAGGCAGACCACCTTTGATAATGGTACCGGGCTGAATCGTCAGCGTTGCTCCTGATCTTACGTAAACAAAACCTTTGATGACGTATACTTTTGAAGCTTCCCAGGTAGTATTGGCGGCAATTTCGTTGCTTACTTCTACTACCGTCTTGTTACCCAGCGTAAAAGCGGACGAGCTGGTTACTGCTGATTTTGAGCCGATTTTAACGGTAATCGTACCATCCTGAGCACCCGCCGGAACCGTAGCTACGATCGAGGTAGGAGCAATCGTTTTTACTTTCGCTAAGGCTCCACCAGTGAAGGTTACCCGAACACCCGTCGTATCGCTACCAAATTCAGTACCCGTAATCGTAATATCAGAGCCTACAGGTCCGCTGGTCGGATTAACCGAAGCAATCGTCACTACAGGAGCAGGAGAATCGTCGTTGTTACAGGAAGCAGTGGCTAATCCGGCCGCAATGACCAGCATTCCATACCGTGCTTGTTTGAACAGTTGCATGAACAATTTGGATTTAGTTAAACTGTGTGATAGGTACTCGCTGTTACTGGGTTATTTAGGGAATCAAGGTTCGTCCAAATGAATAAACCAAACTTAACGTACTGTAGGAGCCTCGTTTGAAGCTACGGATCGTTTGATCGGCGTTGGCCGTTTGTGAGGTTACGTCTTTATCGATTTTTGAGTTACGATTGAAATCCTGGCTCAGGCGAATCGACTGGTTCAGCAAATCCTGAATACCCAGGCGAACTTCCCAACGCTTGTTGAAGGTCTTGCTTACGTTCAGGTCAATGATATTACGAGGCATTTCGTAGACCGTAGGACTATTCACGTTACCAACCGCGAAGATCCGAGGACCCGCCACGTTGTATAGTACGTTCGCCTGCCAGCCATTGGGATTTGCATAGTAAACGCCAGCGTTAACCAGGTACGGCGACTGGTTCATCATCGCCCGTTTTTTATCGGTAATTCCCGTCAGATCGTAGTTCTGAATTGCACCTGATAAATCCGGAGCGGCTACAACGTCACCCAAATTGATCGTACTCTTAATGAGCGATACGTTACCAACCAGCGTCAGGTCTTTCAGGAAATTAACATCCGTGGAAGCCA
>NZ_JBMDWJ010000275.1:0-13398 GCF_048595215.1 Siphonobacter sp. | reverse complement strand
GTATACCAGATAACTCCAGTAGCTTTCGTACCAGGCGGGTTCGATGTATAATTGATAGGAAAGTATCGCCGACTCGTTTCCCTGATTGTTCCGGGCTTTGACCTGAAAGGTGTACGCTCCCCAGGGCAAGTTGGTGTAATCCTTCTCGCTTTTCGTACTCCAAGCTGACCATTCCTCGGTTTCCCCCTGCAGTCGATAACTGTATTCCGTGGTATTCGTCTCGTATTCCAGGGGTGAGGCATAGGCAAAATGCAGCGAGTTCATGCCCGCCGATAGTTGCAGGCGTTGCTGGGAATCTTGCGTAGCCTTTACTTTTCCCTGCTGTACAAAATAGCCCCCGAAGACAACACTGTCGCCGCTTGCCTTGATTTCACTGAGCAGAATGAGCGGTTTGCTCACCTGCGTGCGATACTGCTCGTAATTGATGTGAATGAAGCCCTTGTGACTACCGACGAAGATGTTTTGCGGATCGACGGGGTACAGGGATTCGAAGCCACCCACCAGTTTATCCGTTAACTCAGGGAAATATACGATCCGGAATTTCTGTCCATTTCGAGGCTGAAAGTCAATAACGCCGAGCCGTTTATGACTCACAAACCAGATATTCCCCTGGGCATCTTCTTTCAAATACTGAATGGCCAGATTTCCCAAAATGGGCTGAAACAGGCTGGAAGGCATAAAGCGATTTTGAGCCTCGTTAAATTCATAAATGCCCCGTTCGGTACTGACCACCAGCCGATTTTTGACCGCGTACACATAATTGTACAGACTCGACGGAAGTCCATCCTGCTGGGTATACAGGCGAATTTTCTGCAATGCCGTATCTCCCGGCGACCACTGCATCCGAAATACGCCCCGACTGGGATGGGAAGCCCAGATGGTACGCCGGACGCTATCGGCGTAGACAAAGCGGAGGGATTCTTTCAACCCTTTCAAATCCTGCATGCCGCTTACTGAACCGTTTTCATACCGTAGGTGTCGTAAACCGTCGTACGTACCCACCAGGTAGTCTGTATCTGAAAAGGGTACCCATAACCAGGTTCCTGGAAAATGATAGATGGGTTTTACCTGGTCCTGTTCAATTTGAAAAAATCCATTTTCGTGACCCATGTATAGTTTGCCCCGCAGTTCACCTAATCGCCAGACTTGCCCTTTGGCAGCTGGGATTTCCGTAAAGGTCCCCTGAGCCCGGCTTAAATCCTGCGTAGAGCCTTCGAGCGTGGCCCGAAATAACCCGTTCGATGTACCTGCATACAGCGTCCGGCCTTGCTTGTAGAGAGCATAACCCGTCGTATGTTTATTGCCACTGGGGTACAGGTATTGAATGGGACTGTTGAGGGCAATAAAATCAATGCCGTCGTCGAGTGCCAGCCACAAGTTCTGATTACGATCCAGCCAGATTGCCCGGACATTGGAGTTTTGTAACCCTTCCGCACTCGTGTACTGTTGGAGAGCTTTTCCGGCCCGATTCATCAGGTACAATCCCGCAGAGGTTGTTCCAAAGGCGTACGTCTCCTGGCCTACCTGAGCGGAACAGTAGATGCGGTCTGAATTGAAAATGGCATCCAGGGCTGTAGCCTTCCGTTCGATTTTTGGACCGTGCAAAAGAAAGACGCCTCGTTCTAGGGTGGTTACTAATAACGTGTCCCTTCCGTAGGATCGCAGCGAAGTAACCCCCAATTTTTGCAGGGGTTCTTCGGATGATTGCAGTACCCAAGTGCCGCGATCGTAGCGAAACAGCCCTTTCTCCCGGTCTTGAGCATACAATTGCTCCTGGGCCATCCCCAGAAAAGACCAGGCACGGGTAGATTTGTACACCGTTATTTTGCCCCGGTACAAACGCATGATCTGCCGAAGCGACTGAAAAAACACTTCCTCGCCCCGAATGCAAATGTGCCAGACATCGCTGAAATTCCGATCTTTTGAATGCAGTAAGGGCATCAGCGAATGATAGGTCAGGACGCCATTCGCATTAGGAAAAAAGTAGCCGATTTCTCCGAGGCCTCCTACGTAAATCCGATTCTGAGTATCAATCTTCAAAGACCGAACTGCCGTATGATTAGCCAGCGGATAGGTATTCCAGAAACGTCCATTGAACGTGAGTAAGCCTTCATTGTTACCAAAGTACATAATCCCCTGCTGATCCTGAGCTACGTCCCAGTTTTGCATGCCGGCTTTGTATTCGGTCGTACTGTAATGGATAATTTGGGGCGAAGCCAGTTGGTGCTGAGCCTGACTCTGGCTAAAGAAAAATACACTTAGCAGTAAGCACAGTAATCGTTTCATACTAGGAAGGGAAGTGGGGTGGAGCCTTTCCGCACCAATGGGCCATTTTATTTCCCCACGGCTCTCAAAGCATTGGCCTTCTGGCTAATTAAAAGACGATGGAACATCCCCTTTAAACTTTCAAAATTAATAAAAATCCTCGTCTGAATGCTACGAATGCCCGTAGGTTTTACTTCTTCCTTGTAACCTCTCAGCATTGCATTTTGTCTATGCTAACGGGTTGTTCAGTTGCCGCCCCCTACTATTATTCACTTCATCGGCTAAAAGTTACCAATCATCGAAAGATCTCCCTTTCGTCCCTTTCATAGAAGCATATTTAAAACATCAAAAGACAATAGTCTTTGATAGTATCACTCAATTATCAATAACCCCTTTAACTTAAACTTTATATGAAACGTTTTCTATTCCTTTTCGTATTCCTGTCCTTCACAACGCTAAGTTGGGCCACTACGCCGGTTAAGTCATCTTTACCCTTGGGGCTTCATTTTGGTATAAGTCAGCAAACGATGGAAACGACTTTGACCCAACCGGGTCAGTCGCTACACAAAAGCGTTTCTGAAGAGTGCATTACCTACCAGCTTCGTCTGCAAAATCGTGATGCCGTAGTAAAAGGGTATTTTAAAAATAATGAGCTTTACTTAGTTTCGATTGAATATACAATTCAGGAGAAAAGTGAATTTGACACGTTAAAAGAGCAGCTAATCAAACAGCAGGGTGCCTGTACGAAAGAAAGTGCTTATAATGCTGACCTGCAAGCAGCCACGTGCCAATGGAATTCCAAAAATGGATTTGTTTCGTTAGTTTTACTGGATCATTCTTTAGAAACGGTATACGCTCAAACGGCTCGTCCTTCTTGCTCCAAAGTAAATCTTTAGGAATAGACTAACTCCCCCCTTGCATACCTATGGGTACCGCTCACGAGTGGTACCCTTTTTTGTTTTAGGGAGTTTGCTTGAAGTACTGTGAGTTGAATTATTATTGATCCTGAAAAGATTTAGCTGCTCATGTATGTATTTCCGTTCGTGATTTGCCTACGTTTGCCTGTTGCATAAGCCTTCCGCTGCTCCGGTATGAAAAAACTGATTTTGCTTTGCTGCTCTCTTGCTGTTTCCGTTAGTTGTATACAAGCCCAATCCAAACCTTTTCGAGTAGCGGTGCTCGCCGAAAAAGATGGCGGTGTACATGCCCCTTTTGTAGCGGCGGCGAAAACCTGGCTGGCTCAACCGGCTACGCAGCAGGCCTTCACCATTGATTATCTGGAAGACACTGAGCCGATTACGGATGCTTTTCTGGCCCAACACGCATTAGTCATTCAACTCAACTATCCGCCCTATCGCTGGACGGAGCAGGCAAAAAAGGCATTTACCACTTACATTGAACAGGGCAAAGGTGGCTGGATTGGCTTTCATCACGCAACTTTACTCGGCGAGTTTGACGGGTACCCAATGTGGCCCTGGTTTTCGGAGTTTATGGGCGGGATTGTGTATAAAAACTACATCCCTGACTTTGCTACGGCTACGGTTCGGGTAGAAGCAAATCAGCATCCGGTCATGAAAGGTGTACCCGCGAGCTTTGAGGTAGCTCATGAAGAATGGTACACGTACAATCGAAGCCCGCGTCCCCGCGTGAAGGTGCTGGCGGCCGTGGATGAATCAAGTTATAAGCCTGACTCGAAGATTAAAATGGGTGATCATCCCGTAATCTGGTCGAACGAAAAAATGAAAGCCCGTAATGTATATATTTTCATGGGCCATCATCCGGACTTATTTCAGAATCAGGCTTTCACTACAATTTTCCGAAATGCCGTCCTGTGGGCGTCGCAAACCCGCTGATTCTTTTCTCTTCCTGCTCTATTCCTCGTTTGACGCACGACTTTTTAGCAATTCCTGCTCGATGTCTTCAATACTGGGTAAGGTTCCTTTGAGATCGCTGGGAATGGACTCGGTAAGTTCGTACGCTGAGATGCCAATGGGTTTATTAATGTCTTTCAACGAGTATTCTGCCACTACTTTATTCTTCTCTTGGCAAATCAGCAGACCGATGCTGGGCTGATCGAATTCGCTTTTTAGCTGATCGTCTACAACAGAAAGGTAGAAATTCAGTTTCCCGGCAAACTCCGGGACAAACTTTCCCGTCTTCAGTTCGACCACCACATAGCAACGAAGTTTGACGTGGTAAAACAGCAAGTCGATATAAAAATCCTGCCCGTCTACTTCCAAGTGATACTGTTTCCCCAGAAAGGCAAAACCAGCTCCCAATTCCAGTAAAAACTTCGTAATGTGTTCGGTCAGGGCGTTTTCGAGGTCTTTTTCCTGATGATCTTCCCGCAGGGTAAGAAAGTCGAAGATGTACGGATCTTTGGTTAGCTGTTGAGCCAAGTCCGACTGAATAGCTGGTAAGCGGGCTTCGAAATTACTGATGGCCTTACCCTGCCGCTCATACAGACTGGATTTGATCTGCATACTCAACACATCGCGTGACCAGCCGTTTTCCAGAGCTTTCTGCGTATAAAATTCCCGCTCTTCCCGAGACTTTATTTTATCCATTAAAATAATATGGTGGCTCCAGGGTAATTGGGCAACGGGCGGTTGCCCAATTAAAAAATCTGGATGAATCGTAGCGAACTGTCTCATATACTTGATATTGCGATGAGATAAGCCTTTCATGTCTGTAAACTCTTTCTGTAAGTCTATCGACAATTGAGCTGTAACCTTATCACCCCATTGGGCCTGTTCTAATTGAGTTATGATGGTTTTACCAATTCGCCAATACAGGTACAATAATTCGGCATTAGCAGCTAGTACCGCCCGCAAGCGGGATTTGCTGATTTCATTACGAAGTTCGGCTAGTAAAGAACCGTAGTTGCTGGGGAGTGTTGACATGCGTTCAAAATTAACGCCCGAAATTAGTACTTTATCCCTATAAATCCGTCGAAGAATTAGAATACGGCCTATTTCAGCTTTTGAGTTTTGCGGGTACTAAAGGCAAGTCCCGTACGCGTTTGCCACTAGCCCGATACAGGGCATTGGCCAGAGCTGCCGCCGTAGGTCCCTGCACCGCTTCACCGGCTCCCAGCACTGGTTCCTGGGGGCGATCGATCACGACTACCTCCACTTCCGGTATTTCACTCATGCGGAAAATCGGATACGAAACCCAATCCCGACTCGTAATCTGCTGGGCATCGAATTGAACCTGTTCTTTCAGCGTCCAGCTCGCGGCCTGAATCAGTCCACCTTCTGTCTGATTTTTAAGGCCGTCCGGGTTGATGACTTCACCGGCGTCAATCACGCTCCACAAATTCATGACCTGAATCTGATCCCCTTTTACGCGTACCCGAGCCGCTACGGCACAGTACGCCGCCGTATTTTTATAGCGAGCAAACGCGATTCCTATGCCTTCTTTCGGCTTTATCCGCTCGTTTTGAATCAATTCTTGTAAACGACGCAAAACAGCAATGGCCCGCTCGTCTTCCAGGTGCATGATCCGAAAATCAAAGGGATCTTTCCGGGCTTTTTCGGCCAGTTCATCCATGAACGATTCAATCGCAAAGACATTTCCGAATGCTCCCAGAGCCCGCAGGGAAGAAACCCGCAAAGGACCTTCGAACTGATGAGCGTCCACGGATACGTCAGGGATACGGTAGTACGGTTCGGAATTACGAATGGTACCGCCATTGATACTGGATGCCGATTTCTTAGGGATCGGCGGATCGAGGTAACGACCCAGGAGCAGATTCGCTGGATCACCACCGGGCCGGGCCGTGTACGTATCCGACCAGAGGGTATAATTCCACTGCTCAATCCGACCCGCAGTACTCAGCCGGGCTTCGGCTTCCAGAATCATGGCACTGCCGTAAGGTTCCCAGGCGTGTTCTTCATCGCGGGACCATTGCAGACGAATCGGATGTTCCGGATACGCTATCGCCAGCCAGGCGGCTTCGGCGGCTACATCGTCGGCTCCGTTGTGCCCGTAACAACCCGAACCCGCCATACCGATGACATGAATCTGATCTAGGGGCAGCTTCAGCAGCCGATGCAGCGTTTCACGCAGCGGAAATACACCCTGACTGTGCGACCATACCCGCAGCGTCCCTTGCTGATACCAGGCTAGGGCACACGAAGGACCAATGGAGCCGTGCATCAGATAGGGCTTGTAGTACTGAGCCTTGATCGTAGTAGGTCCGGTCGGTTGCCCTTTTTCGTGCACGCGTTCAATGCGGGCGGGCAGGGACTTCAGGTAAGAAACGAGTGCCGTACCCGTCGGTAAGGGTTGTACGTCTGCCCAGCGAACGCTTTCCTGCAAGGTCCATTGGGCCTGCATGGCCTGAAACTCTTCAGTAGCGATCACGCCGATCAAACTTCCCTGTACGACTACTTTCTGAATCCCCGGAATCTGTTTTCGTACGTCTGACTCATCGAGTTTTTCGAGGTGGGCTCCATACGAAGGCGGTCGCACCATGCGGGCGTGTACCATGCCGGGTAATCGCAAATCCTGAATGAACCAGGTTTCTGCCCGTACCATCCGGTTGATTTCGGGACGCGGAATGGGTTTACCCACCAGTTGATACTGTTCCTTGGGTTTAAGGGCTACATTCCCTCGTACCTCATCCTGTAATTGCTTTCCGTTGAGGAGTTCCTTCCAGCTGATCTGCTTCGTTTTCCATCGAATCGTACCGGCGGCAAACTGAAGCTCCTCCACCGGCTTCCGCCATTGCTTCGCTGCCAGTTCCAGCAGTTTCTGCCGGGCTGCCGCCGCGGCGTACCGAACGGCCATCGCACTGTTTTCGATCGACGCACTGCCAGCCGTATAACTTTCATCGGGCGTACGATTCGTATCAGCCATTACTACTTCTACCTGACTCAACGGCAAATTCAGCTCTTCGGCAGCTACCTGGGCCACGGCGGTGCGAATCCCCTGTCCGAGTTCCATTTTCCCGGTAAAAACGCGAATCTGACCATTCTCCAGTATTTCCAGCCAAGCCCGAATGCGGGGATCTCGTTGCAGGCTGCCCGGCAGTTCATCCGCTTCGGGTACCCAGGACGGTAGCGTGAACCCAATCGTCAGCGTACCCATCGTTTTCAGAAAATCTCTTCGTGACGTCTGCATAGGCTTAGTAACTGGCTCGTTTAACGGCCCGCAGGATACGGCTTTGCGTACCGCAACGGCAGAGTACGCGTTCGAGTCCTTCCCGAATCGCGGCTTCGTCGGGTCTGGGATTTTCTTTGAGCAGGGATACCGCCGACAGGATCATGCCGTTGAGGCAGTACCCGCATTGGGCGGCCTGTTCGACAATGAAAGCCTGCTGGACCGGATGGAGTTGCGTTCCCTGAGCGATGCCTTCCAGGGTTGTGATTTCCTGTTTTTGTACGGTTTCGACGGCAATCAGACAACTCGGTTGAGCTTTCCCATCCAGCAGCACCATACAAGCTCCACATTGCTGAAGCCCGCAACCGTACTTGGGACCGTTGAGCTGTAAGTGATTGCGTAAGACGTACAATAAAGGAGTAGCTGGGTCAACGGTGAGGCGATGCGACTGTCCGTTGACGCGTAAGTGTAGGGTAGCTTCCATCGTTTCGCAAACTGGTATGCTTGCTCTAACGTTGGTACCAGGGGATTGTTTTGGGGGAAGAACGCTTTGGGATGAAAGGTTAGACGGTGGGCAGTACAAACGCCCCATAGTGTCCGTGGTGAGATATACCGAGGGGAATGTTTAGTCCCGTCGTGGTCTGTTGCCAGTAGGGTGCCCCATCGGCATCCTTGAGGAATGCACCATCGCCGTAACGCAAGGACGCTTCCGATCGAATCGCCTGCCGCAGAGCCCCGTGCTGAGATGCGTACGAGGATTCGGCCAAGCCAAGCACCCGGGCTCGGTCGAACACCGGAGCCGTACTAGCCAGGGTCAGGATATACGGCTGTGTATCTTGGGTTTGGGTGTACAGGCAGCTCTGTTGGTGGCTCACCCGTCCCAGTCCGCTATCCCTATCCAGTTCAAAACAGTGAATCTGCAAAGGCACGAAGGCCCGGCCGGCGGCGGGATGCTGCTTGTACACGCTTTCCTTCATACTCCAGAGCGTCCAGACCATGCGGTCGGGATCGGAGGCGGTACGGATGCGTTGCTGTTCATCCGGCAGAAAAACCTTATCGAGAAAGCCCCGGCGTTGCCAGTTACTGTCCCGCCGGGCCTGAGCCAGATCGACCAGATCAATCACTGACTTTTTCCCGGATAATATCCATAGCAGCTCCGACGGTTTGCATGCGTTCCATGGATTCGTTGTCGATTTCAATTTGGTAGACTTCTTCGACGTCCAGCACAATATCCACCAGATTGGCCGAATTGATTTTCAGGTCTTTAATAAAATTTGACTCCGGGGAAAGCTGAGCAAAGGCTTCTTCGTCCTGTACGTAAGGTTTAATAATCTCTTTCAGACTTTCGATCAATTGGGCTTCGTTCATACGTATTTTTTGAATAGGACACAGGCGTTCACATCGCCAAAGCCAAAGTTAGCTTTAGCAATCACCTGAATAGCTTTTGAAATAGATTGCTGAGGAATTTTTTCGGAATCAATCAAGGCGGTAATGTCGGGATGTAGGTCTTCGCTATTTCGGGACGGATAGATAAAGCCTTCACTCAGTTCGAGTACCGCCGCTACACTTTCAATGGCTCCGGCGGCACTCAGGCAATGGCCGATCATGCCTTTCAGGGAATTGATGTACGGAAAATCCGCCCCGCTTCGGCCCAGGGCCTGCGTCCAGGCCAGAATTTCGGCGGAATCTTTCGTTGTCGCCGTCAAATGGCCATCGATCAGATCCACGGCTTCCGGGGATACCCCTGCGTGAGCCAATGCCTGTTCAATGCAGCGGCGTACGGCCGTGGGATTCGGAGCCGTCATAGAACCACCGCCCCGCTGCCCACCGGCATTGACATGGCCGCCGAGTACTTCACCGTAAATCGCCGCATTCCGGGCCAGGGCACTTTCCAGCGATTCGAGTACTAAAGCACCCGCTCCACTGCCGGGTACAAAACCGCTGGCCGTAGCACTTAGCGGTCGGGAGCCGCGTTCGGGTGAGTCGTTGTGCTGATAAGTCATCACCCGCATGGCGTCAAACCCGCCCCAGATGTAGGGTCCGTGATCGTTGCAACTGCCCGCCAGCATCCGTTGGGCCTGACCGCTGGCAATGCGGTCGTAGGCCCACAGAATGGCTTCCGTGCCCGTGGCACAGGCGGAAGAATTGGTTGTCGTCTGATTCCCGCAGCCCAGCATTCCACCCAAATAGGCACTGATGCCGCTGGCCATGGTTTGCGTCACGACCGTACTGCCCAGTCGCCGTACCTGCCCTTCATCTACTTTGTAAATGGCTTCCCGAAATTTGTCTACGCCCAACATCCCCGTACCAAACACAATGCCGCTGTCCCAGTCCGGTTCAGTCGGTTGTTCAGGCAGACCAGCCTTTCGCCAGGCTTCAACACCGGCCATGACGCCGTAGAGAATGCCGCTGCTATTGAGCTGTTTCAACTGTAGTTCGCTGAAGTACTGTTGCTTCTGCCCCTCGGTGACGGGCGGTATACCGCCGATCTGACAGGAGAATTTCAAGTCGGCTAGCTGGGGTTGAAAGCGGACGCCGCTCTCCCCCGCCTGCAAGGCCTGCGTAAAAGCCGGAATCCCTACGCCATTAGGAGCAGCGACCCCCAAACCCGTAATAACGACGCGTTTACGCATAAGCCTCTGGTTTAATCATGCCCGCAATACTGCCCCGAGCGACTAATTCGCCCCGACTGTTGAACAGTTGTACCTGACACTTTAATTTATGAAAACGAAAATAGTCTTTCTTTGAACGAACGGTTACGGTTTCTCCGGGATACACGGGTATGAAAAAGTCAATCTGAACGGATGACAGAGCCATTTCAATGCCCTGTACCGAGGCTACCAAAAAAATACCCAGGCATACCACCCCAATTTGAGCCATCACTTCGGTCAGAATGACACCGGGCGTCACGGGTAAATCCTTGAAGTGACCCTGATAAAAATACGAATCAGCCGGGAACGTGTAGGTCCCTTCTACGCCGTTTTCGTCCACGTGCTGCAAGGCATCTACGAATAAAAAGGGCGTCTGGTACGGCAGTAGGGCCAGAATTTCCTCGGATTTCATGAATCAATTATTTCAATTTACCAGCGAAGCAGGACCCGCTGAGCTGTAAAACCAGGACCAAAACTTAGCATCAGCCCGATGGAGCCTTTTTCAGGCTGTTTTTGCAGGAACCGTTCGAGCACGTAAAGAACCGTTGCACTCGACATATTACCGAATTGACGCAACACCTCTTTCGTATCATCCAGGTTTTTATTCCAGGCACTGAACAATTCTTCCACCGTTTCCACGATTTTCTTGCCGCCGGGGTGAAAAATCAGGTGCGAAACGTCACCGAGCGTCAGTCCATTTTTAGCTAGAAAAGGCTCGACAATGGCCGAGAAGTGAGCGGCAATGGTTTCGGGTACCGCTTTATCGAGTACCATCTGCAGGCCGGAATTGGTCAGGTCAAAGCCCATGATGTCGATGGCATCGTAAAAGTGATACATCTCCTCATCGATGATTTCGGGGCCTGTATCGTCAGGGTGCGAAGACACCAGTACGCAAGCCGCACCGTCGCCGAAAATAGCCGCACTGACGATGTTTGCCATCGAAAAATCATCGAGCTGGAAAGTTGCCGTGGGAGCTTCGATGGCCAGTACTGCCGCCCGTTTGCCAGGATTCGCTTTCAGAAAATTTTTCGCGTAAATCAGTCCGGATACCCCCGCCACACAACCCATTTCGGTGACGGGCAGGCGTACAATATCCTGCCGCATCTGAAGGCTATTGATCAGAAAGGCATCCACCGACGGAATCATCATGCCCGTACAGCTCACCGTAATGAGAAAGTCCAGATCGGTTGCCTGCCAGCCCGCCTGAGTCAGTGCCTGACTGACAACGGTTTCTCCCAGCTTGACGACTTCCCGCCGATAAATCAGGTTTTTCTCTTCAAAAGACGTACGGGTAAATACCTCTTCCGGGTCCATGATGGAGTACCGCTGATCGACCGCCGCGTTTTCGAAAATTTTCACGACTTTTCGCTGAAAACGAGGTTCCTGACCAGCCAGCCAGGTTTCCAGAAAAGGCATAATCTCTTTAGTAGCCCTGGAATGCGGCGGGGAGGCTTTGGCTACCGTGGTAATGGTTACAGGCATACGTTTTTCAAAATCCATTGGTAGCGGAACGCCCACTTCCAGGTGATACGAACCGAAGCAAAGGAAACCTGTTTGGAAAAGGCTTCGAGTTCTGATTTTTTAAAGCCCCGCAGGATGGAAATAAGTCCGTCCTGTCGGGTCATGGGATGCAGTCGGAACGCCCAGCAAACGAGTTCAAACAGGCGGTAGGCCCAGGTACTGCGATGCAGGTCATTGACTACTACACCGATTCGGGCCTGAGCGTTAAACAGGTTCAGCAGATACCGAATTTCAGTGTCACTGAAATGATGGAGGGTCAGCGTGGCTAACACCACATCATAATTCAGGGCTTGAAAATCAGAGCTGAACACATCCAGCACTTCATAGGAAATTTCGGGATATTCTAAGGAACATTGCTGAGCGTGATCGATGGTAAAAGCATTGGCATCCACCCCGATGATTTTCAAAGACCGGCCCATTTTTCGGCCCCAGTCGGCTACAGCCCGGCACATATCGCCATTGCCACAACCTATATCCAGGATGGTCACCGTTTCCTGACGGTCTATCTGTCGAAGTAGCTGTTTCACGCCGTTCAGCGTAACCGCGTTTCCCCCCAGCCAGCGATTGATGGCTGCGATTTCATCCAGGGTATCCCGCAGTTCTTCACCTTCCAGTGAGAAATCATCCATTACTTCAGGTTCACGGCTGCGATTACGAGTATTCAGGGGCATACGAAAAGGGTTTGCCGTGCGTTTGCCGGACAATAGCAGGAAGCAGGCCGGCGAAAAGCGGAGCGGATTTCATCACCAGCGAAGTCAGTACGGGTCGCTGTAACAGGGACTGTACAAGACGTCCGGCTGTGAGTCGGTTTCTAAAATTCTGGTTCCATTGACGGGTATACTCAGCTTCGAGTTGCGATCGGTCGGCGTGACGAAAAAAGGCAGTAATGGCTTCCGCCGCCAACTTGGCACTGTGGATCGCCATGGCCATCCCGTTCCCGCACAAAGGGTGAATAAGCCCGGCCGTATCGCCACAGCGTATGACGTGATTCTCGACAGCTGGTTTAGAAGCAAATGATATTTGGCTGATCGCTAATGGTTTATCAAAAATAGGCTCGGCTCGTTCGAAGAAATCCCGTAGAAAAGGATTCTGCGAAAGCACCTGTTGCTGAAACGTTTCCGGGTTTTTATAAGGCTTGAACACTTCCGCCTGTACCAGATAGCAGGCATTCACTACTTCGTCTTCCACCTGCGACATACCGCAATAGCCACCCCGGAAGGTATGCAGGGATACCAGATCATCCGGAAAAGGAACCCGATAATGAGCTTTTACGGCCATCCAAGGCGAAAGGGGTGTTTGCGAATCCAGCCGGGAGCGTTTTCCGTACGCCGCAATAACGACCGGAGCTTCGTATACATAATCCTCTGAAGTACTCACCGTAAAGCGATTTCCTTCGAAGTCAATCCGCTGTACGTGAGCTTGTTCGATTTGTACCCCCGCCTTACGAGCCTGCTGATACAGATAGGCATCCAGCCGATAACGACTAACGCCGAAACCACCCAACGGCAGAGCACTGCGTAAGGTCTTTCCCTCCAGCGTAGTCAGTAAGAACTTCGAAATTCGGGCAGGATTCAGCGTATCCACCTCAATTCCCAGCGAAGAAAGATACGGACGCACCTCATTAGAAATGTATTCACCGCACACCTTATGTTGTGGGTACTGCTGCTTTTCAAGCACAACCACCCCAAACCCCTGCCGAGCAAGATGCAACCCCGCCGTGAGTCCGGCCAGGCCCCCGCCAGCAATGAGTATATCCGTTTGTGTGGGCATCGTACGGGCTTCGAGGATTTAGGAGCTTGTTGTATACCGATAAAGAGCTTTTCGGAAAAATTGTTTCACTATCTCTAAATTAAAA
>NZ_JBMDWJ010000274.1:0-22961 GCF_048595215.1 Siphonobacter sp. | reverse complement strand
GACCAGCTATCCTTCCATCTTCGGAGGCCGGGTAAAAACCCTTCACCCCAAAATCTTCGGCGGCATTCTGTACCGTCGCGACAACGAAGAAGACGTAAAGACGGCAGAGCAGTACGAAATTCCCGCCATCGATCTGGTCGTGGTGGATCTGTATCCCTTCGAAGAAACCGTAGCCGCGGGTGGTAGTAACGAAGACATCATCGAGAAGATTGATATTGGTGGTATTTCGCTGATTCGGGGAGCGGCTAAAAACTTTGAAGACGTACTCATCGTTTCGCACCGTAGCCAGTACGCCGAACTGCTTCGCATTCTTTCGGAACACCAGGCCGTAACCAGCCTTGAATTACGCCGTTACTTCGCCACGCTGGCCTTTGGCGTTACTTCGCAGTACGATTCGGCCATTTATCAGTGGTTTGCCGGACAAACTTACACGGGTCGGGCGGCTGATATTTTCAACTTCAAGCAATTACCCCAGAATTCCCTGCGGTACGGCGAAAACCCGCACCAGTCGGCTACGTTCTACGGCGATCTGAAAAGCATGTTCGATCAACTGAACGGAAAAGAGCTTTCGTACAACAACCTGGTTGATGTGGATGCCTCCGTACAATTGATCGATGAATTCACGGATACGACATTCGTGATCATCAAGCATACCAACGCTTGCGGGGTAGCCACGGCTCCGACGGCGAAAGAAGCGTACCTGAACGCCCTTTCCTGCGATCCGGTATCGGCCTTTGGCGGCGTGATCGTGACGAATACAAAAGTAGACATGGCCGTTGCGGAAGAACTGAACAAACTGTTCATGGAAATTCTGATCGCTCCGGAATACGATGAAGCGGCTCTGGACCTGCTGAAATCGAAAAAGAATCGCATCCTGCTCAAGCGTAATGTAGTACAGCCTACAAAACACATGTTTAAAACGGTGTTGAATGGTGTACTAGTGCAGGATAAAGACACGGTGGCAGAAACCGCCGCTGAAATGTCGCCGAAAACGGAGAAGGCTCCGACCGAAAGCGAATACAAGGCTCTGGAATTTGCGTTGAAAGTGTGTAAGCATACGAAATCCAACACGATTGTTCTGGCGAAAGAAAACCAGTTGCTAGCGAGTGGCGTGGGACAAACGTCCCGCGTCGATGCCCTGAAACAAGCCATTACGAAAGCAAAAGAATTTGGATTTGATCTCAATGGAGCTGTCATGGCTTCCGACGCCTTCTTCCCCTTTGCCGACTGCGTAGAAATCGCTCACCACGCGGGCGTTACGGCGGTGGTACAACCGGGAGGATCGGTTCGGGATCAGGATTCCATTAATTATTGCAATGAAAACGGACTGGCTATGGTATTCACCGGCGTTCGTCACTTCAAGCACTAATTCTTAAAGTTATCCACAGATTTCAAAGGCGTTTATTTCTTCGGGAATGGACGCTTTTTCGTTTCCATACGGCTTGTCTTTGGCTTTTAGGGGAAAATTATGTTTGGTGGAGTATAGTTATCCACAGGATATAAAAGTTATCCACATTGATGAATGTTTGAGTTGTGGAGAAGAAAAGGGAAAGCTTCCAGCAAAAGCTTTTACTTGGATTGCGTATTCAAAATGAGGTACAGGTTTCAAAAAAACGCTCTATTAAGGAAAGGACGCTCTAAACCTTTTCCCTGGTATGAGAAATGTACTCGGTCTTTTCTTGCTTACGGTGTCGTCGTGTATCGCTCAGACTCATCACAGCATACCGCCCATGCCTACTACGGAACGGCAGGCCTTAGGGTTTATCCACAATCCGGAATTGTTTCCAGAAGAGAAAATGGACTTTCCCTTTGCAGCGGGACCGTTTGCTCCGACCTGGCAATCCATCGATGCACAGTACCCCGGTCAGCCGAACTGGTGGCGGGAAGGTAAATTTGGTATTTTCATTCACTGGGGACCGCAGGCCGCAGGCGAAAGCGGCGACTGGTACGCTCGTCGTTTGTACGAAGAAGGTACAGAGCCGTATCAGAATCATCTCAAACGTTTCGGACACCCTTCGGAATTTGGCTACAAAGAGGTACTCCACCAGTGGAATCCTACCGACTGGAATCCAGCGGCTTTGGTACAGGCCTATAAAGATGCCGGGTTTCGTTACGCTCTGGTAGTAGGCGTTCACCACGATAACTACGATTTGTGGAATTCTCAGTACCACCCCTGGAACTCCGTACGCGTAGGTCCGAAAAAGGATTTTCTGGCCTTGTGGAAGAAAGAATTACAGAAACAGGGCCTGCGTTTTGGCGTGGCCTTCCACCACGAGTATACCTGGTGGTGGTGGCAGGATGCCTTCGGAGCCGATAAAAATGGTCCCAAAACAGGTGTACCGTACGACGGCAGCCTTACCCTGGCCGATGGAAAAGGAAAATGGTGGGAAGGACTCGATCCGCGTCGGCTCTACGGGATTCCCATTCGCTACGACAGTCTGGTCCATAACGGCAAGCCCTTTACCATTCCCACGATTGCTTTTGGTAATCAGGGTATTTTCGGCAATCACCTCATCTACGCCCGCTGGTATGCTACGCAATGGGCCCTGCGAATCCAGGATGTGATCGATCACTACGATCCGGATTTCATTTATACCGATGGCAATAGTACCCAGCCTTTTAGCGGTTACAAAAGTGGTTCGGGCTATCGGAGTGATGCTGGAGCCCGGATTGTAGCTGACTTTTATAACAAAGGCAGTCGGGGCAAAAAGCTTGATAAGCTGAGTATCGTGAAGTTTATTCCGACGAACCGGGGAGCGGGGCGAACCTTTGAGGGAAGTTATCCACCGGGTATCAAAACCGACCAGCCCTGGATGGCGGACATGGCCGTGGGTGACTGGTTTTACCAACCGGATTTTTACTACGATGCCGGAATGGTAATCCGGGCTCTGCTGGAATACGTCTCGCGGGACGGTAACCTGACGCTCTGCGTATCGCTCACGCCCAGCGGCGGGATGGATGCCGGCAGTGCCCGAATGCTAAAAGCAATTGGGGCCTGGATGCGAATCAATGGGGAAGGTATTTACGGTAGTCACGCCTGGAAGGAATACGGCGAGGGAGAATTGGTAAAAGATCCGAAGAATCCGGAGAAAGCCGCCAAACTGCGAAACTTGCCCGGTGGAAAACTAGGTAAACGTCACGCCGAGTTTCAGTTCAGTACCAAAGATTTTCGCTTTACGCGAGGCAAAGACGGGAGCATATACGCCTACGGGATGACCGTGCCTAAACCCGGTGAAGTACTGACTATTCAATCGTTGGGAAAAAAAGCCGGATTAGTCAACCAGCCCATTCGGTCAGTACAGTTACTGGGCAGTACTCAAAAAATTCGCTGGGTTCAAACGGACGAGGGATTACAAATTACCTATCCTAAAAGGCTGTCTTTAGAACACGTCGTCGCTTTCAAGATTCGATGAAATGTAAAAACGGCTTTCCTTTTTGGGAAAGCCGTTTTTAGTACGCTAAAATCTATTGTTTCAACCGAGCCGCTTCGACGGTTTGTTTGAGGGTATGCACGTACTCAATCAACTCGGCTACCAGTCCGGTCCAGCCCGTTTGGTGAGCTGCTCCGAGTCCGGAGCCATCATTTCCGTTGAAGTACTCGAAAAATTGCAAGTGATCTTTAAAATGCGGATCCATATTGAATTTCTTGTAGTCCCGCTGATAGGGTCGAATTCCGGTTTCCGGATCGGGCGTAAAAATACTGATGAGTCGGGCTGCTACGGCCAGAGCTGCTTCTTTAATCGTTACCAGTTCGCCGGAATTGGTTGGATATTCAATTTCGAAATCATCCCCGTAGTACTGGTGGAACTTCAGTAGTGAATCCACAAACAGGAAGTTCATTGGAAACCACACTGGGCCCCGCCAGTTGGAGTTACCCCCAAACATCGAACCCGTACTTTCCGCGGGCGTATAGGCCACGCGAAGCACTTCATTCCCCACCCGAAACTCGTACGGATGATCAGCGTAGTATTTGGAAAGCGAACGAACGCCGTGATCGGACAAGAATTCTGCTTCGTCGAATACCCGTTTCAGAATCATCTTCATCCGGTGACCGCGAATGATGGAGAGCAGACGGGTCTCGCCTTTACCGGGCTCATACCAACGGGAAATCAGCGAAGCCAAATCAGGCCGATTGGTCAGTACCCATTCCACGCGACGTTTGAAATCGGGTAGTTTTTCGAGCAAATCCGGGTCCAGTACTTCTACGGCAAACAGCGGAATCAATCCGACCATCGACCGGAGTTTCAGCAACATACTCGGACCATTGGGAATGTGGAGTAAATCGTAATAAAACTGATCTTCTTCGTCCCAGAGGCTGATTTCTTCCCGACCCAGCGATTTCATGGCTCCGGCAATGTGCAAGAAGTGCTCGAAAAACTTCGAAGACATATCCTGATAGGCGGGACGTTCCAGTGAAATTTCGCAGGCAATCCGGAGCATGTTCAGCGTGTACATGGCCATCCAGCCCGTACCATCCGCCTGCTCCAAGTGGCCGCCCAGGGGTAACTGAGCCGAGCGGTCAAACACCCCGATGTTATCCATGCCGAGGAAGCCACCGCCGAAGATGTTGTTGCCCTGTTCATCCTTGATGTTAACCCACCAGGTAAAGTTAAGCAGCAGTTTGTGGAAGACCCGTTCGAGGAAGCCAATGTCCCCGGTGCCGTTCATTTCCTTATCAATCTCGTATACTTTCCAGGTAGCCCAGGCGTGTACGGGCGGATTCACGTCCGAAAACGTCCATTCGTAAGCGGGAATCTGACCGTTGGGGTGCATGTAGTACTCCCGCAACACGACGGCCAGCTGACGTTTGGCAAAATCCGGGTCAAGGCGAGCCAGCGGGATACAGTGGAACGCCAGATCCCAGGCCGCAAACCAGGGGTATTCCCACTTGTCAGGCATCGACAGGATGTTGGCCGTGTACATGTGCCTCCAGGTCCGGTTTCGTCCAAACTTTCGCTCGGGAGCGGGCTTGGGCATGGCCGGATCACCGTTGAGCCATTCGTTGACGTTGTAGTAATAAAACTGCTTCGACCAGAGCATGCCCGCGTAGGCCTGCCGCTGAATCTTCCGTAGCTCCTCGTCTTTTACATTCTTTTGCAGATCTCCGTAAAACTCATCGGCCTCTTCGATCCGTTGCTGAAAAATCGTATCAAAATCAGTAAACGGTTCGTGATTGGAGTAATTTGAAAACCGCAACCGGATGGTAAAACTACCCCCCGCCGGAACCGTTTTGGTATACTGAGCCGAGGCTTTGGTACCGATGTTATTGGGGTTGACCGTTTTCCGTTTTCCGTTCGAAACGATGTAATCGTTGATGCCGTCTTTCGGGTACGGTGAAAAGTTAGGGCTGTTGTAGATCCGCTCGAAGTTGGTTTCGTTTTCACAGAAAAGCAAAGCATCCGCGTCTTCTACGTACAGCTTGTACTTACCCAGAATCTTGTGGCTGACTTCAATCAGCGAATTGGAGTACCCCGTCAGCATGGGGCGAACGCTGTAATTTTCGTAGCCCCAAATCCAGGTATTCCGGAACCAGAGCGTAGGTAGTACCGTGATGGGAGCCGCCTTGGGACCGCGGTTGTGAACCGTCAGTTTAATCAGAATATCACTTTCATCGGCTTTGGCGTATTCGATGTTCATGTCGAAGTACTCGTCATTATCAAAAACACCGGTATCGATGATCTCAAATTCGGGCTGTTCGCGGTTACGGGAACGGTTTTCACCCAGAATCTGCTCGTAGGGAAAGGCCTGCTGCGGGTATTTGTACAGCATGTTCATGTACGAGTGCGTCGGCGTCGAATCCAGGTAGTAGTATAACTCCTTGACGTCTTCGCCGTGGTTTGACTCGGGGTTGGTCAATCCAAACAGGCGTTCTTTTAGAATACCGTCCTTATGATTCCAGAACCCGAACGCAAAACAAATGTGTCCTTTATTATCGGAGATTCCCCCAATTCCGTCTTCACCCCAGCGGTAGGCCCGGCTGCGGGCGGCGTCATGGGAGAAGAAATTCCAGGCATCGCCGTTGGAAGAGTAGTCTTCGCGAACCGTACCCCATTGGCGTTCAGCCAAGTACGGGCCCCACTTTTTCCATCCTTTGTTGTCTGCCCGTTGGGAAAGTCTAGCTTTTTCTGCAATCATACGTGAGTAGAATGAGGGTTACGACATGGGAATCCGACTGAGCGTGAACGGTATAACCATAAAAACTTCGGCGGGTTCGTAACCTTTTACGAAACAATGTAACGATCGTATCCGAAATTTACGCCTTCCTGAGGAAGGCTGTGTAGGATACGGCCATAAATAGCGTAAAATTTCTGACTTAACGTGTTTTTTTCTATGACTGCAAAATTTGCTCTGCTGGCTGGCTCTTTATTGGGGGCGTTGGGCGTTGGATTAGGTGCTTTTGGTGCCCACGCTCTAAAACCCATGCTCGTAGCAACCGGTCGCTTCGATACTTTTGAGACGGCTGTTCGGTATCAGTTTTATCACGCACTGGCCTTACTGGCGATTGGTTTGCTGATGAATCAACTGCCCGCGGTGGAAAAAGGGCTGGGCTGGGCTGGCTGGGCTTTCCTAATCGGTGTCATCATTTTCAGCGGATCGCTCTATACCATCTGCTTCACGGGAATCAAAGTGTTTGGTGCCGTCGCTCCCATCGGTGGTACGGCCCTGATTATTGGCTGGGTGCTGCTGGCATTTCAGGTAGTGAAGGCTTGAGGAGGGGAGGAGGTTTGAAAGAGTTTGATGGGGTTTGAAGCAGGTTTGAAAGTGTTTGAAGTTTGAAATGGTTCAAGGTTTAGAAAGTATGAAGTTGGCCAAGGATAGAACGTTTGTACATACAAATCCGTATTTCTATGTTAGACCTTACATCTCTACCAAACCTCAAACCTTTCTCAAACTTTAAACCTATTCAAATCTTAAACCTTAGCTTAAATCTTAAACCTGTTCAAACCTCTTTAAACTCCCATCTACCTCAATACCCGTACTTCTCCTGCCACAAGGCCCGGAGGCGTTCACGGATTTTCTCTTCGGCACCGTTTTCCTGCGGATCGAATAGTTTCGTACCCGCTAGGGATTCGGGTAAAAATTCCTGCTCGACGAAGTTGTTCTTGAATTGATGAGCATACTGATAGTTTTTCCCATAATTCAACTCTTTCATCAACTTGGTCGGAGCATTCCGCAGGTGAAGTGGAATAGGGTGAGCCCCGGTTTTCTGAACCAGCTCTAAAGCCTGATTGATGGCGGCGTACGCCGAATTACTCTTGGGTGAGGTTGCCAGATAAATGGTCGCTTCAGCCAGCGGAATACGGGCTTCGGGCATACCGAGTACTTTCACCGCCTGGAAACAGCTTTCGGCCAGTAACAAAGCGTTGGGATTGGCCAGACCCACATCTTCAGCGGCTGAAATCAGAATTCGACGGGCGATGAATTCAATGTCTTCGCCGCCGTCGAGCATACGGGCCAAGTAGTAAATGGCCGCGTTGGGGTCCGAACCACGAATGGATTTGATAAAGGCCGAAGCGATGTCGTAATGGGCTTCGCCGCCTTTATCGTACAGGGCAATGTTTTGCTGGACTTTCTCGAAAACCAGTTCATTGGTAATCACCAGTGGTTCGCCCGCTCGCTGGAAGTTGGTAATCAGTTCAAGAATGTTATACAATTTCCGGCCATCACCCCCCGAAAGCTGTAACAGGGCTTCGTATTCCTCCACCCGAATGTCTCGGTCTTTCAGATACTCATCCTGAGCCAGAGCCCGGTCAATCATTTGGATCAGGTCTTCTTTTCCAATCGATTTAAGTACGTATACTTGGCACCGCGAAAGCAGAGCCGGAATAACTTCGAAGGAAGGGTTTTCGGTGGTAGCTCCAATGAGTGTGACGATGCCCCGTTCGACGGCCCCCAACAGTGAATCCTGCTGCGATTTAGAAAAACGGTGGATTTCGTCAATGAACAAAATAGGGCTTGCTGAGCTAAAAAACCGCTGTTTAGAAGCCGATTCAATCGTTTCCCGAATATCCTTTACGCCCGAATTAATCGCAGAAAGACTAAAAAAGGGGACTTTCAGTGACTGCGAAATGAGGGTTGCCAAGGTAGTCTTGCCCACACCCGGTGGACCCCAGAGAATCATGGAGGGAATCCGCTGGGCATCGATGGCTTGGCGGAGTACGGCTTTCGGTCCTAATAAATGCTGTTGACCAATGTATTCATCCAGCGTCCGGGGACGCATACGTTCTGCGAGTGGTGGCATACGAAGTGCAGAAATTTCCTACTTTTATTAGTAAACGCCCAAGGTACCTAGCGAAAGCAAGTTTGCTGGTGGACGATCCTGTCAAAAAACTGAACCACTTGGCCAGAACCAATCCAGTAAAATGGGCGGTAGTACTTAGGTATTTTCCCTTGATTTTATCCGGCTTTCCCCTTGATTTTTAAAGAAAAGTTGGAGGCCATACGGAATCCATGCAAATTTACTGACTAAATAAGCCGGAGACCGATCCTTAGTTGCCAATCCTCTGAAAAAGCTTCCCAAACAAACCTTGGTTTTTAGTTTGTCTAGCAAAAACTAGTTGTCACTACTTTAGGACTTCCCATACGTATAGGATAAGAAAGCGGGCAATTGACCTTTCGTCGATACGCCCAACGGTTGTAGGTGAGAGATGATCGTTAAAATCTCCCATCTATTAGCTAGAAGCGGATCAAAAGAGAGCCGTTAGCCATTTCTGTATAGGGCTCAGCGTGATCCGAGAATTAATGAGCATACAAAGGCGAATAATTTTGGCATTGGTTTTAGAATAGCCATCCATGAACCACACCCTAGAAGACTTTCCGCTGACGCTGGCGGCCGGTATTACATTTACAGCACTCATGGGTTTGAGTAGCCTGCTGTTCTTTGTAATTACTCGGCGGAAGCAGTTGCGTCAGAAAGAATTCATTCGATACTTGGAGGGTAGTCTTGAAGCTAGCATTCGTTCCCAGGAAGCAGAAGCTCAGCGAATTGCCGCTGATTTACACGAAGATATCGGGAGTTTGCTATCGGCTACGCGAATGAGTTTTTCACTAGTAACCCGTTATTTAGATAATTGTCCGGAATCGTTGCAGAGTGCTGAGCAAACCAAACGCTTACTCGAAGAAGCAGTAAAAAACGTTCGGCGAATCACCAAAGAGATTCAGCCACCTGCTCTCGAAAAACTGGGCTTAGTAGTTGTATTACAGGAATTAGTTGAAAAGGTACAACACGCTCATCCCGAAGTACTGATTGACCTGGAGTGCCGTGGCGAAGAATACCGACTTGACCGATCCGTTGAGTTTATTTTATTTAGGGTAGCTCAGGAGTTACTCCAGAATAGCCTTAAACACGCCGACGCGAGTCATATTGAGTTATTGTTGTTGTATCAACCCAAACGAGTTTTTTTTACATTAAGTGATAATGGAATGGGCTTCGACTGGCCTAAAGTTCAGCAGCAAACAACTCCTCTAGGCTTGAAAAATATCGAAAGCCGTCTGAACGTAGTAGGAGGGCATGTGGTGTTTGAAACTTCTCCGGGTCAGGGAACGCACACCGTCGTTGACATTCCGCTGCATACGTCTTGATTATTTATGAGTGGAACTTCCCACATTCGCGTAGCTATTGCCGACGATCACGCCCTTTTTCGGAGGGGACTGGCCAATATCTTGAAAACCTACGATTCGATTGAGGTCATTATGGAGGCTCAGGATGGGCAGGATTTGCTCACACAGCTGGCTTTTCAGATACCCGACGTCGTTTTACTGGATTTACAAATGCCCGTTCTGGATGGTATTAAAACCACGGAACAGTTACGAAATCGTTTTCCCGAGGTGAAGATTATCATCATTTCCATGCACGATGATGATGGATTTGTAACCAATCTTATGGAACTAGGGGCTAATGGCTACCTGATTAAAGACAGCGATCCGGACGAGGTTGTCAAGGCCGTTCGAACCGTAATGGAGGAAAACTATTACTATGGAGCATTCCTGACCAAGGTCATGCACCGTCGAATGGTCGAACGCTCGAGGCCCCGGAAGCCTTCTTTTTCTTCGCAAACGCCCTTGAGTGAACGCGAACATGAAGTATTGCAACTCATTTGCAGTGGACTGACCAATGCCGAAATTGCTGAAAAACTCTATATTAGTGATCGTACCGTAGAGGGACACCGTACCCGCATCATGGAGAAAATCGGGGCAAAAAATACGGCGGCTATGGTCGTGTATGCCGTGAAGAATGGCTTGTATTAACGATTGAGAAAATCCCCACTCTTAATCTGCGTCAACCCTAATGTCGGTAAGTTGTAGATGTATACCCAAGCTTGCACCGTGGTGCCGTTACTGAGTTGTACTGTTTCAGGCTGCCGTAGATAATCGGAGTGGGCTTCGTCTTCGGGATAATATCCTTCGTAGGAGTCCAATTCGGCAAACGTACGATCCGGGTCCGGTAACCAATATACTTCACCTTTTACCAAGTCGCCCGTTTCTTCACTACGGATCAGAGCCGGATACCAGTCAATCAGGTAAAGTTTTCCGGGTACTGAACCTTCATCTACCCACTGGGCCTGCCGCTGCAGCACCTCATGCATCGCATGGTTGGCCGTTCGTCGTAGGGTTCCGTAGACCAATAGGTAGTTCATAGGAAGGACATATAATTAAAAATCAAATGGAAGAACATAGGGCTTCTAAAGGCAAAGCCGCTCAAGTGAGCGGCTTTGTCCAAATAACCCTTAACCAAAACTAAAAAAGCGTTAGACCTGATAAATGGTCGGGCAGATTGAACGGCCCTGAGGGGTTCGGTTCTTCTGCGAAGGTATCGTAGTTACGTCTTCATGAGACGTAAAGAGTTGTATCGCCCAGTCCAGCACTACCGTCATTAATGAACGGGCCACTTTCGGATAGGAAGTGATGGTCGCAGCTTTAGCTGGAATTTCGTTGGGTTTGGTATGTACCAGCGTACTGGTTTTACGAGCTAGTTGCGTAACGAGTCCTTTACCGGTATACAAACGGTGGGGAGTACCCATACCGAAACCTTGGACATTGAATAATCCCAGCAATACCAACAGGAAGGAAATTTTTCGGAATGCAAGACCAAAGAACTTCATGGCTGAAAGGAGTTTACGTTCGGAGGTGATTCAAAACAACGATAAAAAATTAGTTTATGCTACCACTTCGGGATGAACGGAAACTAAACGGTATCGCTGCTCTGCTTTTGATAATACAAAGATAGGTGTTGTTAGGTACTTTGCAATACATGGTACCTAAATTTTTTACTTTTTCTTTGTAAAGCACTTCCGTGCTGGTGATTGATTTGGTTTCTGAGTAAAGGATGCAAAAGCAGGCATAAACGTTGCAAGCAGTAACAAAAAAATCCCCGACTTTATAAAAAAGCCGGGGATTCAGAAAAATGATGTACCGTATATTACAGGACAACCACTGAGTTTTCTTCCATAGAAATGCCACTAGCAACAAATTTATCCGCTTCAGTTTCATTGATCCAGACTTCGCCATCGACCAAATAACGGAATTGGTATTCTTTACCAGTTGTTAATTCAACAGTGCCTTTAAAAGAACCATCTTTTTGTTTTTTCAAAGGAGTAGCATCGGCATCCCATCCGTTGAATTCACCTACAACGGCAACTGCTTTAGCTCCATTGCAATGCTCAGAAGGAACAGTGAATGTGACCTTTGTAACAGGCTTACTCTTGAGTGTTTGCTTAGACAGACTCATGGTTGGATTATTCCATTTGATTTACAGAGGCAAATATGCAATTAACGACAATACAAAGCAACTGATTATCAGAAATTTAAATTACACTAAACACCGGAATATACTATTTGAAATTTTTTATTGGTAAAGTTCAATTGTCCAACTGAAGCGGTATGTTACGAAAACCTCTCCGTTTCTTGCCTCGTTCCGTACTGTTTTTCATAATAAGCTAGTACACAAAACTTATTCAAGCCGGAACGCTATAGGTAGATTAAACCGACACTTAACGGCTCGGCCCTGCTGGCGTCCGGGTTTCCAGCGGGGCATTGCCTGTAATACCCGCTGAGCCTCTTCATCACAACCGAAACCTAATCCTTTTAGGATTTGAAGTTGTGTGATGCTTCCATCTTTTTCAACCACAAATGAGAGATACACATTGCCACTCACGTTGGCCTGCTGAGCCTGTATTGGATAACGCAGATTCTTTCGTAAATACTGATTGAACGCTTCCATTCCACCCGGATATTCTGGCTGGATTTCGACCGTCAGCATCACTTCATTGCTTTCCTTAGGACTGACTTCTACAATCAGATTCTCCTTTTTCCCTGAACTTTCCGTGACATCTACGATGGCAGGTAGGTCATTACCCTCCAGAAACGTTCTTGAACCAGCCTGATGTACTTGCAATTGTTCTTGGGTTGCCAGAAATGAATCGTCAGGGACCTGCTCATCAGCGACTACAACTGGGGGTTTAAGTTCATACGTGTTTGTTTGAGGAACGTCAGGAGCGGGTGGTGGGGGTAGAGTAGGGGGTGTTTGGGGAATCTCAGGCGTTTCAAGTTCTACTTTCACCGGCGTAAGATGAGCAGAGACCGAACTTTTGGAAGCAGATAAACGAGCAAAAAGTACGGGAGCTAAAGCTAGTACCAGAAATAAACTGATACTGATTACGGTTGCCCAACGGAGGTACTGGCTTATACTTTGGCGTAGCTCATAAGCTCCGTATGCCTGATTGCGATTCGCAAAAACATAGTCTTCGAGGGTTTGATACGTTTCCATGGGTGTATAAGTTTAAACTAAATTTTTAGTTATAAGAGCGGAGAAAAAAGCCCGAATGAACGGGCCATAAAGGGTTTAGTGGAAAATGATTAATCGTTTTTGGTAGTATCGGCCACTACCTGAACACTGTCCTGAGCCAGCGGAGCAGTAGCGTTGGGAGTTAACTTATGGAGTTCGGCCAGTCGATTTGCCGCCAGCGTTGCATACGCACAATCTAGCATTTCCATGGGTCTAGCGTTCCGGGGATTACTCGCAATGACTTTACAGGTTTTGATGAGTTCCTGATAATACGTCTTTGCCAGTTCCATATCTACCTGATAGGTATCGTGCAACTGAGCCAGTCGGTACAGAGCCTTCGGCCGTTCGGACAGGTTAAAGGTTTCCTGGTAGATTTTGATAGCCCGTTTGATGGATGCAGGTTTGCCTTCCAGTTCATAGACATCTCCCAGGCCCATCTGGTAGTCGGGCACCCGGGTTTGTGCCAGTTGAATGGCCTGTTTGAAATTACGGAAGGCATTGAGATCGAAATGAGCCGAATCTTTTTTAGCCTTTAGCAGATACGCCGTACCTAAACCACCGTATACGTATTCCGTTTCTTCCCCCGCATTCAGTAATCGCCGGAACGTAAAAATGGATTGATCCAGACTATCAATTTCGTAATACGCTCGCCCTAACATTCGCTGGTAAAAAGCCGAAGAATCACCCTGAGCCATGGTTTTCTGAAGACTGGTAACTACTTCTGCAAATCGCCCCAGCCGGAAATCAACCCGGCTATTCTGTAGCAACAGCCGTATGGAATTGGGATCAATAGTCAGGCCTTTCTCAACACATTCACCCGCTAGTTTCAAATGAGCGGCGTCATTTAGATCCAGATGGATCCGCGTCAACTCCCCCCAGGATTCAATATCCTGTGGATTGAGAGCCACTGCCTTATTGTAAAAAGCAATGGCCTGACCCAACTGCTCCAGGCGACTATACTGGACAGCAGCCTGTTTAAACAGATATGCATTCGTCGTGTCGAGTTGGATAAGACGTTGGTAATAGTGCAAGGCCCGACGATACTGAGCGTTCTTTTCGGATAGTATCGCCAGTTGATTCAATGCCTCGGTCTGGCTCGTATCACGTCGCAGTATGGTTTCATACGTTTTACGGGCCGCTGGTAACTGGCCCAGTCGCTGTTGTACGAAGCCTAATTGAAGGGCGGCTTCTACTTGCGTACTGTCCGTTTCCAGAATCTTCTGCAAGACTGGAATTGACTGGACATACTCCCCGCGACGGATCTGCTCCTGGGCCTGTAACCAGGAATCATTCTGTGATTGGGCCATACCTGTCAGGCACTCCAGTAATAACAGGAGTAGAGGTAAAAATCGGAAAATCATAGCGATAAGTGAATTGAAATGTTACGCTAAGGGTACCAATTACAGAAAAGAGAATAGTATTGGATGAAATCGTATACTACGCCAGATCGTATACGTCGCGGGGAGCAAGTTTGTACTTAAGAGCGGAAATCCAGGAAGCATCCCGTAGAAATTGCCGCTGATCCTTTACTTGGAAGTTTTAGCTGTCTTCTTTTTGTCTAGCGTAAAGGCAATCGGCAAGTTGTAGTAGCTACGAACGGCTTCTCCCTTAGCTATACCCGGTTCCCATTTCGGCATGGCGTTTAAGACCCGCATGGCTTCTTCGTCACAACCAAAACCCAGGCCTTTTGCAATCTCAATATTACTAAGCGAGCCATCTTTTTCGACCACGAATCGGGTGAACACTCTTCCTTCGACATTGGCTCGTGACGCAGGCTTCGGATATTTAACGGTTTTAGCCAGAAAATCATACATAGCCCTCTGACCACCCGGAAATCCAGCTGCTTTATCAACAACAGTATACACATCAGGGTCGGGAGCGGGCTGGCTGGATTTAGCGGGCTTTTGCGAAGGAGTCGCAGGCGTAGCGGGTTGGGATTGAGCCGTTACTTGCTCTGAAAAAGCGGTTGAAAGAAAGAGCATGGTCCCAAAGACGGGCAAGATCAATCCATACTTACCCAGAGCCGCAGTGCTGGAAGGCGTTTTCTGTAACATACTGATTCGAGGTTTAAGAAGCGATTTATTAAAAAAAGGATGAACTAAATCCGTCGTATTGACCCCAAACTGCTGGGAAAATAAAAGCATGGCGTAATCGGCCCGACTGGGTTCGCATTTACTGGCCACTTCGTCAGCCAGGTATTCGTGCAAGAGACGAATGTCCTGCTTCATTAAGTAAACCAGTGGATTGAACCAGTTGATAATGGCTACTAACTCAAAAAAGACTACGTCTGCGGAGTGAAGCTGCCGTACATGGACGCGTTCGTGGGCTTCAATCGTTTGTCGGTTGGACAGGTTCTTACCGACGAAGAAGTGATTGAAAAACGCAAAAGCCGTATTCGTTTTACGGTGGTACCTGTACCGAATTAGATCACTCAGTCGCATGAGCTGGAAGGCGAACTTCCCTAACAGAAAAAGCATCCCACACATGTAAACGACCGCCAGCACGTGTCCCCAGGCCAGTGGATGAGCCGATTCGTGATTATCCAGATAATTGGGCCGAATGAAGACTACGCTTGGGTTATAATAAGCGTAGATCGACTCGTTGACCTGCTGCGTTACAAACCAGCTCCGTACCCAATCGGACTGAATGGCGGGAATAAAAAAAGCCAGAGCCGTACCTGCCAGCAGGAAGCTGCGATTAAGCTGGTGAAACGTTTCCCGTCGGAGCAGGATGCAGTAAAAGCCATAAAAACCAGCCAAATACAGATTTACTTGCAGGAGATAGTGCAACCAATTCATACCGATGGAATGGCCTTTCGGTCGTTTAAAGGTGGATAGAGGGTGTGGGCTGCCCTTACCCGTGTAGGGTATAGGCGGAACGGACGCGGAGCAGGCTTTACTGCTTCTTCATCTGCTCAATCATTTTCAGAATATCGTCAGCTTCGTTGAGCTCTACTTTCTTTTTCTTCACGAAAAACGAAAACAAACTGCCGATGGAATTGCCGAAATACCCTTCCATTAATTTTTCGGTGGCAAACGTCCGGTACTGTTCCTTTGTAATAAGGGGATGGTAGCGGTGCGATTTGCCGTAGGCCGTATGTCCTACAAAGCCTTTCTGTTCTAGAATCCGGATAATGGTAGAAACAGTATTATAAGCCGGTTTTGGCTCAGGCAATTGATCTAGAACGTCTTTTACAAAACCTTTTTCCAGCGTCCAGAGTACGTGCATAATCTGCTCTTCGGCTCGGGTAAGTTCTTTTTCAACCATAATTGTGCATCGTTTAATGGCTACTTCAAGGATGCGAACAGCAGGCCTCTTCGTCTTCCAGAAGTATCCTTAGTCCAAAGGTTAAACTAATATTTTAGTTTAACAACTATTTTTTTCGTTTTTTTCGATAAATAGTTTCTAGAAGTCGGGTGGGGCTGAAAATCAGTTATATGCATTTAGAACGAAAGGAAACAACTTATTACAAAGTTCCCTTAAGCTAGATGTGAAATGATAGAAAAACTGCCAGCCTTGTGGGCTGGCAGCTACTCAGTGAAAGGCTCGTTTTTTAATCATTCCACCTTTGGTATCCTGAATGCTGTGCTGCACGATAAAGGCTTGATTATCGATTTTGGCGACGGCATTCTTCAGCCGTGTAATTTCCAGGCGTGTAATCACAGTATATACAATGTCAATATCGCCGTCACGTTCGCCGCGTTTGCCAAATCCCCGTTGGCCCTTAAACATGGTTACGCCGCGACCCATTTCATTCACAATCATTCGTCGGATGTACTCACTCTTTTCCGAAACGATGGTAATAGCCGTATATTCTTCCAGACCTGTGATAATAAATTCGATGGTACGGGAAGCCGAGAAGTAGGTGAGCATGGCGTAGAGGGCCGTTTCAACGTTAATCAGGATGGCCGAGACGCTAAAAATGCAAACGTTAATCGCCATGATGATGTCGCCTACCGTAAATCCTGTCTTACGGCTCAGGTACAGAGCCAGAATTTCAGTACCGTCGAGGACGCAGCCACCTCGAATAGACATACCGATACCCGCCCCGAGAAAGAATCCGCCGAAGACGGCAATCAGCAACTTATCGTGCGTGAAGACGGGCAACTGCAGAAATGCCAGACATAGGGCCAGGCAGATAATGGCCACCAGCGTACGTATCGCAAAACCCAGGGAAATCTGTCGATAACCCAGAACGATAAACGGAATATTAAAGACAATCAAGAGAATAGAGAGATCCCAGCCCGTCAGTGCCCGAACCAGTAGTGAAATACCCGTTACTCCGCCGTCCAGAAATTCGCTGGGGAGAAGAAAACCGCGAAGCCCAATGGCAGCGGTGAAAATTCCCATCGCGATAAGCAGGTTATCCTTAATGATTTGTCGGGGGGACGTTTGACGAAAGACCCGGATCTGACTCCGTAGAAAACGTTGTACAGGTCCTCGGCTAGTCGAGGCGATAGCTGCTTGTAAGAGAGGCGGAGACGTGTGATGCATAAAGCTAGTATGAGGAAGGAATATATAAAAAATAAAAGCTACCCTGGAATGGGCAATCAGTAAATATAAGGATTTTGACTCATGTTTTCGGCAAAAACAAGAGTTATCCACATCAGATTAGTAAATTCTAATGCGGAATATTTTTTTGTAAGAAAACTTAATGAACTAAAAGAGGAGTGGCCCTGAATTAGGACCGTTGAAGGATGGCTTCGGCCATCCATAAATCTTCGGGGGTAGTAATTTTGATATTTTCGTATGAACCTTCCACCAGGAAAATCGGAAATCCGGCCGCTTCGGCTACGCTGGCATCGTCGGTAAATAACGGACTTTCGGATTGTTCGAAAGCCTTCTTCAATACAGCTACCTGAAACGTTTGCGGGGTTTGTACCAGTCGTAATCGGGAACGGTCGAGGGCCTGGTTTTCCGTTTCGCTGTGCACCAGTCGGATTGAATCTTTCGCAGGCACGGATACTACTGCCGTACCCTGCTGAGCGGCCGTACGAAAACTTTCGGCGATGACCTCTACGGGAACGAAAGGACGTACCCCATCGTGCACAGCTACGAGTCCTTCGCTTTCCTGGATACACTGTAAGCCATTACGCACGGATTGAAAACGGCTCGCTCCCCCCGGCGTTTCGATAATGGGGTGAGTGAAGGCAAGCGGATAGGCTTGTTTGAGTTCCTGCCAGTACGCCAACTGATCGGCTGGGAGGCAAAGAATAATCTGAAGATCGGCAGAATAGGCCAGAAACCGTTCGAGCGTATGAACCAGAATAGGCTTATCCGCAACGGATAGAAATTGCTTGGGCAGGGCGACACCCATACGGCTGCCACTTCCGCCCGCCACCAGAATGGCGTATTGCTTCATGCAGAGGGAAACGCAAAAACCGGACGTATGGCTAGCACACGTCCGGTTTCGGCTATAAAATCAACATTAGATCACCGTAACTAAAGAACTTGTATTTCTCCTTCATCGCAATCTCGTAGGCCTGCATGACGAGATCATAACCACCGAAGGCACAAACACCCATCAGTAGTACAGACTCGGGCAAGTGGAGATTGGTCAGCAGGGCATTACTGATTTTGAAGTCGTACGGAGGAAAAATGAACCGGTCCGTCCAGCCTTCACTTGGTTTCAAACGGGCATTCGCCGATACGGACGATTCCAGCGTTTTCAGTACGGTATTTCCAACGGAACAAACGCGTTTATTGGCGTCGAGCGAAGCATTAACCACCTCAGCCGTAACGGGTGGAATGAAATACGGCTCGGAATCCGTTTTGTGTTTAGTCAAATCTTCTACGTCAACCTGACGGAACGTACCCAATCCCACATGCAGAGTGATGGGCGTAAATTGCGTTCCGTTGATCTCCATTCGCTTGACGATGTTCTTGGTAAAGTGCAATCCTGCCGTTGGGGCAGCTACGGCTCCTACTTTATTATCATCGGCAAAAATCGTCTGGTAACGTTCGCGATCTTCATCGGTCGTTTTACGACGGTTTTTGATTTCCTCCGGTAGCGGCGTTTCACCCAGTTCGTGGATGGCCTTCATCAAAGCACTGTGATCACCGTCGTACAGGAAACGAATGGTACGGCCTCGGGAAGTGGTGTTGTCAATCACCTCAGCAACCAGATCACTGTCACCAAAGTATAACTTATTGCCCACCCGAATTTTACGAGCCGGATCAACGAGTACGTCCCAGAGGCGATGCTCACGGTTCAACTCCCGCAATAGGAAAACTTCAATTTGAGCACCGGTTTTTTCCTTGCTACCGTAAAGACGGGCTGGAAAAACTTTCGTATCGTTGACTACCATGGTGTCTCCGTCGCCGAAGTATGATACAATGTCACCGAATTTTCGATGTTCAATTTGCTTGGTTTGCCGATTAACTACCATCAGCCGGGCATCGCCGCGTTCGGCCGGGTGAAGAGCGATAAGATTTTGCGGCAAATCAAATTTAAATTCGGATAACTTCATGGAATTCAGCTAGATACCAGATAGTTTTGGCTAAATATGCAATTTCTTACTACCGAATGTCAAGCTTTTTTGGATTTTTTGTGAAAATCTTTTAAATATCGGGTACCGTTTAACCCCCTAAAACGGCCCTTTCTTCCACATTTTGCTTGCATCCCATCTAGCGATCGTTCTACTTTAGACTTTCCCTATTTATCAGAAGAATTCCCGGTATGAAATTTCTTCGACAAGTGTTCGAAAGCCTCCGTTTCGCCTGGCAAGCCCTGCGGTCTAACCTCCTCCGTACCATCCTTTCGTTATTGGGCGTAACCGTCGGGATTTTTTCCATCATTGCCGTTTTTACGATGGTCGACTCCCTGGAAAACAGCATCCGGGAAAGTCTGAGTTTTACGGGCAGCAATACGCTGTTTGTATCCAAGTGGTCTTGGGATTACAGTGAGCCGAATTACGCCTGGTGGAAATTCTTCCGTCGACCCGCTCCGAGTTACTCCGAATTTCGTTTCCTAGAACGTAATCTGGAGAATGCTCAGTACATCGCCATTTCGGACGGGCGGGGTGGCCAAACACTTAAACACGGGAATAATTCAATGACGGCAGGTGTACGAGGAATCACCTATCAGTACAATCAGATTTCGGATTTACCCGTCGAAAAAGGACGCTACTTCAGCCCCATGGAAGAAGAGGCCGCCCGTAATGTAGTGGTGATCGGAGCCGACATCGCGGCTAATTTGTTTCCCTACGAAGAAGCTGTCGGTCAGTACATCCAAATTAAAGGCTTACGTTTTCAGGTAATCGGCGTCATTGAACGAATCGGTACGGGCATGTTTGAGATTGGCGGTAAGCCCGACATTCGTTGTTACATTCCGTATCTGTCCTTTTCCAAGCTCTTTCACACCAAATACTCTGAACCGAATATTTCCATCAAAGGGTACGATCGCGACGAAAAACTGCAAGAACTCGAAGGTGAACTAATGGGTCTGATGCGAACCAAACGCGGCCTGAAGCCCTATCAGGAAGATAACTTTTCCATCAACCGTCCTGAAGCCATTCAGAATATTGTCGAGACGATCTTTAGTGCCTTACGCGGAGCGGGCCTCATCATTGCCTTATTTTCGCTGCTCATTGGGGGATTCGGGATTGCCAACATCATGTTCGTATCCGTAAAAGAACGCACAAACCTGATCGGCATTCAGAAATCGCTGGGAGCGAAAACCTACTTTATACTATTTCAATTCCTGTTTGAAGCCATCTTTTTAAGCCTAATTGGCGGACTGGTAGGTATCGTGCTCGTCTGGCTACTGACTTTTTATCCGCAGGAAACGCTGAACATCGAACTTTCGCTGCGAAACATCCTGATTGGGTTGGGCGTATCCAGTACAATCGGACTCCTTTCGGGCATCGTACCCGCCTGGATTGCGGCCCGAATGGACCCCGTACTGGCGATTCGCTCCAAGTAATTTTGCTGGCAATGTTTTTTAAGCCGATAGATAGGAAAAAAACACGAAGCATAAGCAAAATTCAATAAACGTACTTTTCTTTGGAGCTACACCCGCATCGGACTATCCCACGACTGATCCTGCGGAGAAAGGACTGGCAAAACCCACCCTTGGCATTCCAAACGTACTTAAACAACCTATCATGAAAACCTTTGGTAAAGTTTTACTCGGCTTATTAGTAGTAACCATTCTCGTATTCTGGATATTGACCCTCATTAACTATTCAGAAGGTGAACGAGCGGGTACCATCACCCGGTTCAGTAAACGCGGCTACGTATTTAAAACCTGGGAAGGGGAGTTACTACTGGGCGGTTTTTCCGAAGGCACCGGACAGATGAATGCTGAAAAATGGGAATTTAGCGTAGATTCGGGCAAAGATTCGACGATCAATACGATCAATGAAGCATTACGCTCCGGCCGCCGAGTGACGCTTTATTACGAAGAAAAACTCTTTCAGTTTGACTTTGACGGCGAAACCAAGTTCTTTGTGGTTCGGGCCCAGTTCGCCGACGGTCAGCCTTAGCCGGTCTAGGATGAGGGGGTTGGCACCCTGGCCCGCCAGAATTGTGTTGAATCCCTTATTTCTACTAATTATTCGATGATGACCGCTGATACCCACTTTCGGCAGGAGGCCCTTTCGCTGACGAGTGTCAGTTCGTACATCCTTACCCTTGGACTGGGATCGCAGGAACTTCAAATTAGTATTATCGATCCCGTTCGAAATCGTTGCCTTTGGCTTGATGAATACGTTTTGACGGACGTTACTACCGAAGAAGAGTACTTGACGACTGTTCAACGCCTGCTCAGTCAGCACGAGTTGATGCAAAAGACATTTTGGAAGGCCGTACGGGTCATTGTTTCCAACCAGTCATTTACGTTAGTACCGACCTCGCTGTTTCGAAAGGAATATGCGGCCCGAGCTCTGTCGCTGGCTCGTGGACTGGTAACGGATTACGAATCGGTACAGCATACGGTACACCCAGCCTGGGAAGCCGTTACGGTTTTTTCCTTACCCGTCAGCTGGACGGAATGGTTACAGGAAATATACCCGTTTGAAACCATTCAGATCGTTCACCAAGTCGATATTTTACTGCAGCTCAGTACAAAAATTACGGAAGATGGTCTGTTACTGTACGTAGAAAAACGGGCCGCTACGCTCGTGTATTTGCAGAGCGGACGGCTGTATTACTGCAACCGCTTCGTCTACCGAGCTTCAGCGGATTTAATTTATTATATCTTGTTCGTGTTAAACGAGCTGAAAGTGAATACGGAAGATATACAGGCCTGGGCCTTTGGAGCTATCATGGAAAAATCCGAAGTGTACCAGGCTTTGCAACCTTATCTAGCTCAACTAACGCAGGGACTGCCAGATTCTGTAGCCATTCCTGAAGTACCCGCCGATCAGGTACCATCTTACCGGATGGTTACTTTCATGGGTTAAATTTTCTTTCTGACAAGCTTAACGTCCATCGCCTCAATGCCCCGTATTGCTTTTTTCCCCGGTTCGTTTGACCCTTTTACGAAAGGACACGAAGACATTGTTCGGCGGGGCCTGAAACTGTTCGACGAAATCATCATTGGTATTGGTCACAATTCTAGTAAAAAACGCCACTTCCCACTGGATCCCATGACCCGGTCTATTCAGCGGACGTTCATTAACGAGCCAGTCCGGGTAGTACCGTATCAGGACCTAACGGCCCGCGTCGCCCGCGATAATGGAGCCACATTCTTGCTGCGTGGCCTGCGGAATACGACTGATTTTGAGTACGAAAACAGTATTGCTCAGGTAAATCGTGACCTATACGAAGGCGTCGAAACGGTTTTTTTGATCTGTTCGCCGGAATTAGCTCCCATTTCCAGTACCATCATTCGTGACTTGCACCGTTACGGGGCCAATGTAGATCAGTACTTGCCCTATCCCGTCAGTGATTTGGAGTAACAGTTGGGGTATATATTGAACAAGCCACCGGAAAGAGGAATCCTGAACCTTTTTCGGGCGTATTTTTTTTAGTGATAGGTCTTTCTTCGGATTTTAAAACACTGGAAAGTATGTCACGTTTGTTTTCTCCGTTAACGCTAAAAAAAATTACGCTTCGAAATAGAATTGCGGTTTCCCCCATGTGCCAGTATTCGGCCGTCGATGGTTTCGCTAACGACTGGCATTTGGTGCATTTGGGAGCCCGGGCTATTGGCGGAGCCGGATTAATTATTCAG
>NZ_JBMDWJ010000273.1:0-31499 GCF_048595215.1 Siphonobacter sp. | reverse complement strand
AGTGGTTTTAATCGTATTAGCAAAATAATTCCTTACTATTCACGTGACATAAATTTGGTTGAATTAGTCAATTTCTTCCCGTAAAACAGATCTAACCTTTATTTCAAACATTACTGCCACCGTAGTTTTAAATAAAAAACTACGGTGGCAGTAATGTTTAATAAGAGTGGTATAAAATGCTCCCGGACCAATACAAACCATTCCGCGAAAGCTTTGTATTGGTCCGGGAACTGCTTCCAGTTTACTTTAGTTGAGTAGGCAAACCATTAAGAATGATTCAGTCGATATACAAGAGGCATCCGCAGAAGCTCAGTGTATGTTAGGCTGGCAGGCTCTTTTTACACTTTTGTGGAGTCAGCTTTTATGAGTAAATTTACTGGTAGATACAAAAGCGTTTGTGCCGCCCACATAAACATGTCTATAATTACTTCTATACTTCATCGGATTACATGGCCTGTTTTGCGGGTGAATGTTTCTTCTCTACCAATTCCTGTTTCTGAACAAGTACTCAAAGTAATGTTCTTGCAAGCAATGGGCTCGTTTCATAGTTTTTGGATGGTTATGATTCGTGTGTATTCGGGCAAAAGCCTAAATGAATCTACGTCTAACGTATCATGCTGTTTGTTGCCTATCCGGTAGCGTATCATTTACCACACCATTGATTAGACTCAGATGCGGTTGAAATTCTGGATATTGTTGATGTTGGGCGGAGGAATTCTGATTGAAATATTGATTGGTATTAACGGGCACCGTACCATCCGGCGGCTCGTCATTACCAACAATTGGATTACGCATACCCACGTCATTCTGGAAAAAGCTGAGCAAATTGATACGCGTTTAACGCACATTGATAATGACTTACGAGGACATATCCTGAGTGGCAACCCATACTTTCTGGCCGATTTCAACCGGAATGCCCGGGAGCTGATCGATCAGTCCAAAGACCTCAATGACTTCGCTAAAACCGCCGATCAGCAGCGAAGAATCCGGGAATTAAATCAGAAATTAGAGCATAAACTGATGCTGGGTCGGAAGCTCTTTGTTAAGGCCCAGATCGAAAACGGAACGACCCGACTGGATTCTGGTCGTATTTACCTCGATCAGACCTATGAGATCCGTAACCTGCTGGTTCAGATTCAGGAGGATGAACAGACGTCACTGGCCCATCGGGTAGAGGAAAGTGAACGTTCGGCCAATGAGGCTTTGCTCAGCATGATCATTGGTACGTTGGTGGCCGTCGTGATTATTCTCGGAGCGGTTTATCTACTCATTCGACTGCTGCAAAGCCGAACCAGCCTGAATCTGGAGTTACAGGCTAATGAAAAAAGGTTACGCGAAATTCTGGATGCCGTTCCGGCAGCGGTAGCCGTATATGATGAGCAAGGGAAGGTCTATTACACCAATCGGGTAACGCGTACGTTACTGAAACAATACGCATCGTTTCAGTCGTATGACGACCTGTTTAAGAGTTTGCCCGTTTACCAGTTTCCAACGGGTATACCGTATCCGTTCGAAAAAAGACCTTATTGGAAAGCCCGTAGAGGACAAGCCGCTCAGATTGATGATTTGGAGCTACGGATTGGTGATGAGCGTACGTTGTTACTAAGTTCGGCGGTACCCATTTTTGATCTCGAACAGAATCTGCAATACGTAGTTTCCAGTTATGTCGATATTACTGATCGCTTGTTGTCGCACTCTCGCTTGAATGAAGCGAAAGAAATGGCTGAAAAAGCGGCTCTAATGAAGGAGAACTTCCTGGCTAACATGAGCCACGAGATCCGTACGCCGCTCAACTCCATCATCGGCTTTACGAATCTCCTGGAAACCACGCCGCTGACGCCTGAGCAGAACGAGTATCTAAAAGCGGTCAATACGGCTAGCCGTAACCTACTTACCATCGTTAACGACATTTTGGACATTTCGAAAATTGAAGCAGGCATGCTGCAATTCGAGAAAATTCCGTTCAGTATCATTTCGCTGGTACAATCAATCAAGATCATGTTGCAACCGGCTGCCTATGACAAGCAGCTCGAACTCGACGTGCAGCTTGATCATAACCTGCCACCGGTTGTACTGGGAGATCCGACGCGGTTAACGCAAATTCTGCTGAACTTGGCTTCTAATGCTATCAAATTCACGGAAAAAGGTCGCATTGAAATCACGATTCGCTGCAAACAAATTGAAGGTCAGCAAGTGTGGGTAGCGTTAGCGGTGAAAGATTCGGGCATTGGCATCGCCGCAGACGTGCTACCGCATATTTTCGAACGATTCCGTCAGGAAAGCTCATTCACTACGCGGCAATACGGTGGTTCTGGACTGGGACTTAATATTGTCAACTCGCTGGTAGATATGCAGGGCGGTCATATTGAAGTGGAGAGTACACCGGGCCTGGGCTCACTTTTTACCGTTGAAATTCCCTACGAAATTGCCGAACCTACCTCGTTGGAAGATTTTAGTTCCTATCATTCCACATCGTACGAAGATTTGAGGAAAATCTCCGTGTTGGTAGTGGAAGATAACCCCATGAATCAGAAACTGGCAACGGCCGTACTTGGACGCATGGGCTATTCCGCCGAAATCGCCGAGAACGGCTTGAAAGCGTTGAAAAAGCTTCGGGAAAAAAGCTACGATTTGATTCTGATGGACATTCAAATGCCCGAAATGGACGGGTATGAAACGACGCGGCAGATTCGCAACGTGTTGCATATAGAAGTACCGATTGTAGCCATGACGGCTCACGCCCTGGTAGGTGAACGCGAACACTGTCTAAAGGTGGGTATGAATGACTTTATTTCTAAACCCTTTCAAATGAGTGACTTGTACAAAGTGGTTCGCAAGCAATTACAGGTACAAACGCCCGCCTTTATCCCTGCCACTACTGAAATGAACAGCCCAATGAATACGATGAAAATAAACCTGGATTACCTGCACGAAGTAACGGGTGGCGATCATGAATCGATGGCCGATTTATTAGCAGTTTTCCTCGAAGAAACGCCCGTACAATTGAAACGAATGAATGAAGCTCTACAACAGCACGATATTGTTGAGGTAGGAAAAATTGCCCACGCTCTCAAATCGCCCGTACAAATGATTGGAGCGGCGGAAGTAGTACCCGCCTTCATTAAACTACAGGAGCTAGCCGCCCAAAATGGTGATTTATTTACCGTACAAAACATCGTTAAAGACGTTATGCAACGAATGGAAACGCTGCTGCCCATGGTTGAAGAAGCTCGCAAAGAGTTTTTGCCCACTGTGTAATCAGTGCCAAACGTAAAGTTTTCGTAGGAAGGGAAATGAGCTAAGTATGGGGTATGCATCTACTTATTTCTCTGAGGGTAGCAGTACCACTTCGGTATTCTATGCCATCGAATGCGGTACTGTTACCTCGTACGAAGCCTTCAAAACTTGGAAGTGGGCTTCAGAGTCAGCTATGGCCGGGCCAAGCTTGCTATGTTTGAGCAAAAAACTGGCTCGCGTATTCGTAACGGCTTCTTGCTTGCAGAGATAGGTTTGTCGGCTAGCTACAAAACTCCACCTTGGTTCTGATTTTGGACTTTTCATTAGTGAGAACGCAATAGTTTGACTGGTTACGGAAAGATGGGCAGCAGCGGCCTGTACTAGAGCGTCGATACGATTCTTGAGTGAATCGCTTCTTTGATGATGATCCATACTGTTGGCGGAAAAATTCAAAACGTGTACTTCCCTGAACCGGTACAATTCGACAATTAATCCCTAGGTTCGCAGGTATGTTACAAGCGTACATCGTGGATGGATTACGGCTTCCTACGGGAAAAGCCCAGGGCTACTATAAAAACGTACTCCCTGAGCAACTCATGGCGGAGGTATTGCGAGGATTCCAACGTAAATATACCAACCTTGTTTTCGAAGAACTGATCGTTGGAAATGCCCTTGGTACGGGAGGCAATATGGCTCGCTATGCCTTACTGGAAGCCGGTTTCTCACCCGAAATTCCAGCGACTACCCTTGATCTGCAATGTGGAGCAGGCTTACGGGCTCTGGTAGCGGCCGAAGCCCAATTGAAAAGCGGGATAGCTCAAAGTATATTGGCGGGGGGAATGGAAAGTAATAGCCTGGCTCCCCGGCGGCAGTATCAGCCCCGCGATCCCCGGTACATCGATGCTGACAGCTTCTATACGCAGGCCACCTTTGCTCCGGCTTCGTACGGCGAAACCAGCTTGCGACAGGCGGCTCAGATGGTAGCGGAAACGTACGGGCTTTCCAAGGAGGAACTGATGCGTTGGACCGTACGAAGCCATCAGAAAGCGGAGCTAGCCATCGAAATTTTAAAAGAAATTCGACTTCCGTACGGGACTATCACGGAAGATCAGCCGCTACGAAAATCCTTTTCGTACGACAGCTTGGTCCGTACCCAGTCCTCGCAATTAATCGACCATACCAATACCGCTCACCTGCACGACGGGGCCGCGGGTATTTTCCTGGTAAATGATACCTTACGGGCTGAGTATGAGCCTAAATTCAAATTGGTAGCGTCGGCTATGGCCGGGGGCTTACCAACGTTGGCTCCGGCGGGTGTTATCTGGGCAACGGAGAAATTACTGCGACAAACAGGCCTGTCTATTAAGGATATTGATTTGTTTGAAATCAACGAATCCTTTGCGGTTAAACCGCTGGCTTTCCTCAGGCATTGGGGGATTTCTGAAGAAAAAGTAAATATATTTGGCGGAAATTTAGCGTACGGGCATCCCTTCGGGGCTTCCGGGGTAATCAATACTATTCACCTGATGCGGGCCCTGGCCCATACTGGGCAAAGGCTCGGCCTGGTAACGGTCGGCGTCGCGGGTGGTTTGGGTATCGCCCTTTTGATTGAACATCTGAATTCGTGATTCTCCAGAAAATTCTTCATACGGCCGGAAAATTTCCGGATAAGACGGCACTGCAATACGGTCGCCGGAGCTACACGTATGCCGAATTAATCACGGAGATTCAGACGCGGGCCGGAGTCTACCAATTCGGCATTTCGCAAGCAACGGTTATCCTGGCTCAGACCGACGCTCTGGAAAACCTGCTTGATCTGCTGGCGTGCATGGCCTTGAAAAAGGCCGTGTTATTTGCCTCTTCGCAACTGACGAGCGATCAGATCGAGGGTTTGCGACAACGCGAAAACGCCTATTTGTTGCAGCAGGCCTGGACGAAATCTGAAGAAAGTATACGAGCGGAAATTCAGCCGACTACCCTTACCGATCGATTTCTGGGTGTACTCACGTCCGGGACTGAATCAGTTCCCAAAGTAATCTGGAAAGATTACCAGAGCTGGGTAACGGCTTTTCCCCACCAAAGTGACGTATTCGGCATTACAGCGGATGATCGTCTGCTGGTATTGGATGCTCTGAGCTATTCGGCAAACCTCAACAGCGTACTGCACCTGCTCTGGCAGGGCGGAACCATCGTACTGACGTCGTTGAAATCGGCGGGGAGCTGGGTGCAGCAAATGCAGGACGAGCGAATCACGTCGGTGTTCATGGTGCCTTCGCACTACCGTTTGTGGGCACGCTCGGGCGTATCGCTGCCGCTGCTTCGCTCGCTGGTGAGTGCGGGGGAAAAACTGGAAAAGTCGCTGGCGGAAATGCTGCTTCAGGTCAGTCCGCAGGCCCTGCTAACCGAATACTACGGAGCGGCGGAGCTGGGACACATCAGCTACCAGCAAAACGAAGAGATCCTTAAGCACCAGTTTTCTGTAGGGAAGGCTTTTCCTGGCGTGCGTATCCACATCGTTGACCAACGCATCCGGGTCGAAAGTCCGTACGTATCACCCGATTACCGGGGGATCAATACGGTCTTTGACCTAGGGCTGATGGACGACGACCGGCTGGTACTGATGGGCCGGGCTGGACGGATGTTTAACCGCCGCGGATTAAACATCTTTGCTGAAGAAATTGAAAACCGGGCCAAAGAACTCCGATTTGTTCAGGAAGTAGCCGTAGTAGGGCTGCTTCGCGAGGACCTTTCGCACGAAATCTATCTGGTTTTTTCGGCAACGTATCCGGGGCAGAACTCCGTTCCGTATACCCGTCAGCTCAAGGATCACCTCTTGCAGTCCCTTCCCCCGGCTAAACAACCCCGTCGTATCTTCGAATGGCGTAATCTTCCCCGAAAGGATCACGGGAAGATTGATTACCAAGCCATCGTACGCACCCTTGCCGACGAAGATTCTCCCGAAATTCTTGCCGTACCGGCTTAAGTCGGCTACTGTTCCGTTGACTCGATTATGAAGTCCATGGGAAAATTTTCCTTCTTCTTTATTCAAACTCCGTCCGTGAGGTAGGGTTCACCGTAGCTGGTTGCAATCCATCGAATACCACTGTGCGTGCGGAGAAGCTAATGTATTGCATGAAACGTATATTTATAATCGTTACTTCTTTAGTTTCTTTTCTTTCCCAAGCCCAGGACAGTACGAAAACCGTTGGTTTGTCCGAAGTGACGGTTACGGTCAATTTACAGTCAACCGAAATTCGCAAAACTGCCCGTAACGTCACCGTCATTACGGCTCAGGAAATTGAAAAAGCTCCCGTGAAAACACTCGATGGTATTTTGCAGTACGCCCTTAATGTGGACGTACGTTCGCGAGCTCCGCTAGGGGTACAGGCCGATGTCAGTATTCGCGGGGGGAATTTTGATCAAACGCTGATCCTGGTCGATGGTATTAAGATGAATGATCCGCAAACGGGTCACCATTCCCTGAATTTGCCCTTTCCCTTATCAGCGATTGAGAAAATTGAGATTTTGCAGGGCGGAGCTTCACGGGTATTCGGACCCAGTGCATTTTCCGGCGTAATCAATATTATCACGAAGAAAAACCAGCCGAGTCAGGTTAACGTAGGACTAGCCGGGGGAGAATATGGGTTGTATCAGCTCAATACATCGGTGGGATTGACTACTGACAAACAATCTACGCTGGTGGCCGCCGAGAAAATCCACAGTGACGGGTACGCTCATAATACCGCTTTCGATCGGCACAACCTGTACGGACGTACGGCTTTGACGCTAAACAAAACAACACTGGCTCTGCAGGGGGGCTTCATGGATAATCAGTTTGGAGCCTCCAACTTTTATCATCCCAAGTTTTACAACCAGTACGAACAGGTCAAACAGTATTTCGTAGTCGCTCAGGCCGACCGGCAGCTTACTCGCCAGTGGTACTCGAATTTGACTGGTTCCTGGCGGCGGCATTTTGATTTGTACGACTTTGATAACTACCGCGAAACCAAGCCTGCTTCGGTAAACTTCCACCAAACTAACGTATACAATATCGAATGGCGGAACCGATGGACCCACGCCTGGGGCACTACGTCCTTCGGAGCCGAATGGCGGCGGGAGAGTATCATCAGTAATCGCTTGGGGGATGCTCTGGCGAAGCCCAAAGCCGTACCTGCTTTCTTTGGTCAGAAGTACACCTTCGGTAAAGATCGCGATAACGTGAATGTGTATCTGGAGCACCTCAAACGCTGGGAACGTCTGACCTTAGTAGCGGGTACGCTGTTTAACATCAACTCTCAGTTTGGTAACGAATGGTATCCGGGCGTCGATCTTTCGTATACCCTAACGGACCGCGTGAATGTATACGCCAGTGCCAACCGGGCGGTGCGTTACCCGACGTTTACGGAAATGTACCTGAATTCTTCCACGGTGATCGCCGATCCGAACGTACAACCCGAAAAAGCCTGGAGTTACGAAGTGGGTACCAAGCGTTTTACGGCTGTGGACCAGCTGACGCTTTCGGCGTTTTACCGGCAGAGCAGTACGGCTATCGATAAAATCAAACGTCCTGATCAGTCCGTGCCGCGGATTGAGAATATTCGCAACCTGAATACCTTTGGCGTGGAAGTGGCGTATGCCTTGCAGATGAGTCAGGTAATGAATAAGCCCAATTATTGGCTGCAGCGACTAACCTTTAACTACGCGTACATCTCGGCGGATCAGAAACAGATCAACTTCCAGTCTTTTTACACGCTCAATTATTTGCGGCATAAGCTAAGCTTGGGTGCGAACGTTCGACTGGCGAAAAATCTCACGCTGGATGCCTGGTACACGCTCAAAAAACGCGAAGGCGACTACCAGTGGGATGCCAGTACGCCGCCGCAACCCTACGCAACGATTCATCTGGTCGATACGCGATTGTCCTGGACGCAACCCAAATTCCGACTCTTTGCCGACGTAAATAACCTGATTAATCAGACGTATTACGAACATGGCTTCGTCCAGCAACCGGGTCGCTGGCTCACCGGAGGAATATCCTTGACCTTGTAAGAAGGACGTTGAAGTAAAAGGCTGGTAGTACTACCAGCCTTTTTTGGGCTTTACGGCTACTGATGGCGAACGTATAAAAACCGTTTGCTAAAAAAGAGAGCCGATATAAAGTAAAAATTGTATACGTTTCTTGCTCGTTACGAGATAATTCCGCTATCTTTGTTCAAAAGGTGTACGAATTGACTAAAAAAAATGGATAATACTTCTGCTCAAGAGCTGACGCAAAATGATTTTTTTGCCCGGAATCTGGTTCAGCTACGTAGCCGATTGGAAGGACGCGTATCCCAACAACGGCTGGCGGATGAATTAGGACTGAAGAAATCGACCTGGGCGGCATACGAGTCCGGTCGGGCAGAACCCCGCTACGGTGATCTGATTAAAGTTGCTGACTTTTTCCAGGTAAGCGTAGACGACATCCTCCGAAAGGATTTAAGTAAAGAGCCCCTGAATATGCCTAAAATTCCTGAGCTGCGGGTACTGGCCACGACCGTGGATACCCAGGATCAGGAAAACGTAGAGTTTGTGCACGTGAAGGCTCTGGGTGGTTACGCTGAGGGGTATGGTGATATCGACTTCATCGGTAAACTACCCACGTTTCACTTGCCTTTTCTAGCTCGTGATCGTAAATACCGGGCTTTCCCTTACGAAGGGGAATCAATGCCTCCCTTGCGGGATGGTGCTGTAGTATTCGGTGAATACATCGAAAGTTGGGAAAGCGTGAAGAATGGTACTATTTGCCTGGTGGTAACGAAGAATGAAGGGGTAGTGCTGAAAATGGTTTATAACTACCTGGCCGAAACGGGCGTACTCGTGCTGAAATCACTCAACGAACGTTTTGCTCCGTATCCGGTCCGTCGGGAAGACATCAAAGAACTGTGGCGATTTGCCGGATTTTTCGAGAATAAATTCCCGGCTTGAGTCTCGTAGGGACAGTGAATAATTTTTTTAACTAAATGTCTTTATTTTTTGTATAAAACTAAATTTATGTTTTATATTTGTACAAAAGATATAGACTTAAGGAAGTCACAAATTAATCACTGTTCCTATGAATTCATCCCTTTCAACTGATACGGTGCAGTTGGGTCAGCCCGCTCAGAAACTCAAGTCTTATGAAATTGAACGCGTAGACGAAGAAACGGGGGCTCTGGTTACGGAAAGTAAATTTCTGTATCTGGAAGGTCACCCGCGGGAATACCGTTTCAATGGTCAGAATGGACAATTCAATCTATACGGCGAACGCATCCTGACCGATTCCATGGGCAAGCCCATTACGGAATTTTCGTTTCAGCCGATTGCTTACCGGATTTTTGAGGATACGTTATTTACGCGAAGCGAACGAGAAGTGTGGGCGGAGTTTTTCTTTATCGACGCCGATCATTGCGTAGCGTCTCTGATGTTCAATAATACGTCGGTATCGGAATTGTATCGGATGATGCAACCCGTTTTTTACGAAAGAAAAACGCTTTGTGATCTGATTATCACCATCAAACCCGAAAAGGTGACCAGTAAAATGGACTCAGGAAAATCCTGGTACATTGCTCGGTTTTCGTATCGGTCTGGCGAAGTCGAGAGCGTACGCCAGTATCGCGACTTTGCCCGTGATCATCATTTATACCGGGCAGAAACGCTGACGGATTCGGCGATGCACCGGATTGTTTCCAAGTATTATAATCGACTGCCCGAGCCCGAAGTAGTATCCTTACCCGAATCGGTGAAGGAATTGGGTTCAAAAGCAGCTTAAACGTGAACTAGAAGGTCCGCCTGTGAAAAAGAATAGGTGCAGGAGAGAGAAGGCGGACTTTCTAGGAAAGCGTAACGTTTTCGTTAACGGGCTTAAGCCGATTGATCACGTCACGTAAAACGATGATTTGCTCTTTCAGCAAAGCAATCACTTCATCACGGTCACTGACCTGTTTTTCAAGGAATTGAATTTGTTTTTGTAGTAATTCCACGCCGAGTAAAGGTCCTTCCGTTTCTGCGTTTATGCTTTCAGACGGTACCACAGGCGTAAGCGTAATGTACGTCTGACCCGTACCGCGAAGTAACCAGTTACAGTCCAGATCATGATAAACCGTGGCAATGGAAGTAAGGGTATCGTAGCTGGGCTGCGTTTTCCCTTTAAGAATCGAGTACAATTTAGCGGGTTTCGAAAACCCTAATTCCTGACTGAAACGGTAAGGCGTCAGCTTTTTGAGCTGGATGAGATGAGAGAGTCTTTCGTAGATAGTCGTCATTGAAGATGATTCCATGGTGATGCAAGAGTTGTTGTGGCGTGCAGCAAAAGTAGTCAATCGTTTTTTAAATTCTTGCGTCAACTGCTCAACAAATTTTTGATGTTTCTAAAATAACGGGAAGATTTCCTGATTCTGAAATGATCAAACTTCATTCTGAACCGATACTGGGCCGCTTGTCTTCGCAACCTTCGGTGGAGCACCAATTGTTGCAGGGCCTGACATCCCTGAGCATACGTCAGGCCGCTACGCCTTCGGCAAGTATGCTGGAATTATATGAACACTTACGGGAAAATTCCACCTTCGGTACAGCCTGGCGGTTTCCTAAGTGTAGTGAAATTGGGCGAAAGCTGGGAAAAGATACAGTAGTAAAGCTTTTGTGCGTAACCCTGGCTGATTTATCGATGGCGGCTCAGGCAGACTGTCGGTTGTTACCCGTCCAGATTAGCTCGCTGGCCGAAGAATTGGCTCAGCAGTTTCCCTACGAAAGTTACCGTGAATTTGTAGTAGCGTTTAAGGAGGTACGTTCACGTGTGAGTCGCTGGCGTAGACCGCTAAGTCGTCGCCGGATTGTTCAGCTTCTGCACAGTCACTTTGAGCGGCGAGCTGAATATCTGGAACGTTTTCACGGCAGTTTTTCCGAGAAAAATACGGCCTACCCCCAACGGGCCTAGTCGATAGATTGTTTTAACTAACTGAGTACCAAAAAGAAGTAAGCCATGCCTTCAAAAATAACCCCACCGCCGGTTCTTCCCGTTGAAGCAATGGCTTCAGTCGCTAGTCGTTCACGGAAAGTAACGAAGGTGCCTAAGGATTTTATCGAAAAAGTTTCGCCGCAGGTCTGGCAGGAAGTTCAGGCCCTTAAGCACGAGTACAAGGAGCCTAAACGCTGGCCGACGCGATTGCTACTTGACACACCAACGCTGGACTATCTCATCCGTGACGCGTACCGCCTCTCTCAAACGGCCGTAGTGGCCATCAACGAGCCGGGTACGGTGTGTTACGTTAGTGAATGTTCCTGGCTGGAGCTGGCTGAAAAAATGAAGCAGGGTTTGTACGGAATCCGGGTCAACTTCGGTGAGTTTATGCAACAGGTCATGAATCACTACAAGTTACAGTTACTACCCATGGATGCCCAGGCCCTTGAAAAATATCGTAATCTGACGGCTCTGACCGCCCCGGCGAAACGCATTACCTGCGGCTGGCTGGCTGCTCAGGCCTTGTCAACTGGAGCAACGCTGATTTCCCCCGATGGTCATTTTGAATTATACCGTCCCCAGGGATTGAAGCAGCTTTGGTAACTTTCGCAGCGAATTCTCTATTCTACCCACCTATACCTAGGCCCGGTCTGTTTCAGGCTGGGCCGCTTTTTTTGCTAGGTCAGGTATCAGCTTTTAGGAAAATGGAAAAGAAACCGTCGAAAAAGGCCTTTCAGTATGATCTGGACTTTCGGAAAACCGATTTTCGGGAGCATCCGGAATTATATCGCGTAGGCGTAGGAGAACAGGGAGTACTACTGGTCGAACCCTATAAATCAGAAATCTTACCCCTGTGGCGATTTCGTACTGAAGCCATTGCTCAGGAATCAGCGGAAGCCATTTATAAAAAATTCGAAACGTACCTGGCCGAGCAGGATTTTGTGGGAGCAGATATGGCCCGAAAGTATTTACAAATGGGTTTTACACGAGCCCGACGCTACGCCAATCACGCCAGTGGGAAGAAGTATACAGAAAAGGCAAGCGATTATGAACCCGAAACCCGGGCATATCCCTATTCTTCCGGAAGTATTCATAAAAAAAATCCACTCCGTCCGCAGGAGGAAGATGCGTTAACCAGCGAAAAAGCAAAGGCGGCTACAGTCTTCAAAGCGTACTGGGATCAAGCCCGTCAGCATCCCGAATACCTGAAGCAAAAAGAAGCCTTTAACGAAAAGTACGTAAGAGGGAAGTAGGCAAAGTTGAAAATCTTCCCGAAAGCCCTAAGCCTTCGGGAAGAACGATCGAGCGATCGTTGATAATCAGGCAACCAGACGCCAGGGCTTACCCTGATTGAAATCAAAGTTTACTTCTTTCCAGGTTTCTAGCAGAAACTGATACTTCTTACGACCCTCTGCCAGAAATTCCGGCGTTGTTTCAAACCAGAAAATATCGTACGGTTCTTTTTTCTGAACCCCTACGAAAATAAACTGCTTCCCCGTACCTCCCAGGCTATCCAGATAAAAGGCCGCCTGTCGGTCATACTCCAGATTATGGCACTGACTGATGAAGTCCTGGTACGAATGGGCGGAGGTAGTCTTCAAATCAAGTACTACTCGATCCTGATAAACCATATCCAAACGAGCCTTACAGGGTAAAGTTGTAAGCGGGTCCGTAAATAACTGAGCGTGCTCCTTTTTGGAGTATTGGCGGTACCAGTTAAACGCTTTATGCGAACGCAGGTTCTTTTCCAGCAGAGCCAGTCGTTCCTGATCCGCCGTATGCACCTCAATGGGAGGGACGTTTGGCTCCAGCAGCGTCGCGTGCAACGCCCGACCAAAGGTGGCAGTACGGGGAGGGATATACGATTTCTTACCAAATAAATAATCCCGAAAGCGGCTTAGGTCGCTATTCGAGATCCGGCGAAGCTGCCGATAACTTTCTTCATTCATTTTCGTCTCCATTGCTGATATAATTCCAGTCCTTGTGAAGTAGCCTGCGATAATTCGCGGGCCGTAAGTTTACAATCCCGATAGATCCTCATTCCCTCGGGCGTCAGGTGCCCATGCCGGGCTACATCCTGACGAATACAGAGCAATGCGAATGATTTAGTAGACATACGGGTGACTAAAATTAGGAAGCAATTTTGCCCGGAATGAATGGAATTTCGTCGGCCATTTTCGGAGCCATATTGCGTAATAACGCTTCAGTCTGATTAAATGCGTGAGCGTACGCTGCGGCCGAAGTAGGTACGCAGCCATAGGCGTACAACATACCGGGCCAGTACCGAAGCCGCTGAATAGCCGGGCACTCTTCCCGGTAGGCTACGATCGTTACAAAGCCTTCTTCCTGACGGAAAAAATGTTCGCCATCGGGCGTCTGATAGAACAAATCTCGTTGAATAATCATCGCGTGGAATGGTCAATAGTTGATATACAAATATACATAAATAGTTGCCTATTTGGATCAAAAAAATAGATTTTATTTCATTATTTTACTTTTAATACTGGCAACTATGCAAATGTTTGGGTATATTTGAATAAAAAAGATAATCACCGATGGAAGAAAATATTGTTCGTCAGAAGACCGTAAAGGACGCCGATCGGGAATTTGAACGGGCGTTGCGTCCGCTCTCGTTCGACGACTTTACGGGGCAGGAAAAAGTGCTGGAGAACCTGAAGATTTTCGTTCAGGCGGCCAAGCAACGCGGCGAAACGCTCGACCATGTATTGTTGCACGGACCTCCGGGTTTGGGCAAAACGACGCTTTCCCACATTCTGGCTAACGAGATGGGAGCCGGACTGAAAGCAACCACTGGACCCGTACTGGAAAAGCCCAGTGACCTGACGGGCGTGCTGACTACCTTACAAACGGGCGACGTACTGTTTATTGATGAGATTCACCGGCTCAATCCTGTGGTAGAAGAGTACCTGTACTCGGCCATGGAGGATTACCGAATTGATATTTTGCTCGATTCCGGACCTAATTCCCGAACCGTACAAATCGGTTTGAATCCTTTTACTTTGATTGGAGCGACAACGCGGGCGGGGCTGCTTACCTCACCGTTACGAGCTCGGTTTGGCATCAACTGCCGATTGGAATACTACGACGCGGATTTGTTGTCAAGCATTATTACCCGTTCTTCGACCATGTTAGGTACGCCCATCGAGCCGGAAGGAGCTATGGAGCTGGCCCGCCGGAGTCGGGGTACGCCGCGTATTGCCAATAATCTGTTGCGTCGTACGCGTGACTTTGCTCAGGTCCTAGGGAATGGAACCATTACGCGGGATATTGCCTCGCTGTCGCTGAAAGCCCTGGAAGTAGATGAAGGAGGGCTGGACGAAATGGATAACCGAATTCTGCTGGCGATTATTGAAAAATTCAAGGGAGGCCCGGTAGGTCTCTCTACCATTGCCACGGCTATCGGGGATGAAGCGGAAACTATTGAAGAAGTGTATGAACCTTTCCTTATTCAGGAAGGATACTTAATGCGTACACCTCGCGGACGGGAAGCTACCGAAAAAGCCTATCGCCATTTAGGATTTGATTTTCCCACGAAAACAAATGCTTTTCAAATGGCGGCTTAATTTAATTCTTTATACTGCGAGTCTAAATTCTATATATAAAATGCAAAAAGAGTCGATAGAATCGACTCTTTTTGCATTTTATATGACTTATAATTTGAAATAATTTTAATGTTTAGTTGATCTAAAATGTAGTAATGGGTTAAGTCTTGTGTTGAGCATTGGACTAGTAGTAAATCATTCATGATAACTACTCATTTGACGATAGTTAGAATAAAGAATTAAGCATATTATGTATAGAAATGCAATTAAAATGGAAAGTAAGACTTTGTAAAAATGATACGAATTAAGAAAAGGGTTGCTTTAAATAGGTATACCAATGACTTGATTTAAAATTCAAAAAATAATTTGTAGTATGAGTATGCTATAAATTTTATAATTTCGTATTCCCAGCTTAATGGGAATATTCAATTGAAGTAAGTTTGGCGGCTTGACTTCAATGTCTATAATGTAAAAGCGTCGATGTTTCTGACATCAACGCTTTTTGTTTTTACTAAATAAATGTCTGTTTAATAAAGTTACACGACGTATAGTACTGTAAGATTAGTAATCAGTAAATACGGTTATTAAATTGGCCATCGTATCATATAGCTACGATGGCTGAGTTGCCGCCTTACGCTCGATTTGTAGCTTCGCTGAGTGCTACAGGTAAATCCAATAAACGGGCTACTCGCATTTCAGCTTCTCTGAACTCACTTTCCGTGCAAGGATCGCAGGCTAGTTTTCCCAGTGTATCCGGACGCATCCGAGTTCGTTCAACCAGTGGATTAAACTCATACAAACAGATAATCTTTACTTCGTCGCCTTGGCATTTGAAGTACTGGCCACCGCCTTTCGACTTCATAAAAATGGTTTCTTGACTCATGGCTATTATTGGGTTGAATACTGTTTAAATATCTTTTACGTACGCATCCTTAGGCCGCAATCTGGCCTGTTAGTGGGAATAAACGGGTATCAATTTCGGGTCGAATTCGTTCGGTAAAACGTCGCTGAACGAAACTATTTTGCAGATACTCAGGCAAGGTTGCCAAAAACTCACGATACGCCGCTACGCCCATTGCTTTTACTACGTATGCTTCATGTACCGCATTAATATGGTCGACAATGTCGAGCAAACAAACGTTGAAAAGCTTAAAATCCAGATCAATATTTACGAAACGTTCAATTTCTCGATTTGTAGAGGAAATGCGTAATCTGGAAAACAAATCCAAAAACGTTGTTAATCCAATACGATCGGAAAGTTCTTGCCAGTTTTGTTGACTAAATTTTTCCAAAATCTTACCCGTACGTTCACTCCGTAACGCAATAGCGGGGTTGGTCTGTAATTTCTGCCGCAGCGAACGAAGTTGTAACGTCCGCGTCGTACGCAAAAACTGTCCTACCTGAGCCTGGGCTTCAAACGGCGTATCTGCTAGTAACAAACCCGGTTTGCGATGCCCACGTGGCAGTCGATGCACATGGTAATGATCCAGCGGGCCATCGGCGTAGAAACTCAGGTAACGTGGGTAATAGGAATTAGCAACCAGTCGGCTCGTCCGTCGGCGAATATTCATCTCATCATTGGTCATGACGCCCTGGGTAGCTAGAAAGGCCCGGAGGCTATACCACACGCAGTAATAGGCCTGCGGGAAGGTCCAATGTAAGGCATTCGACAGAAACGAGTCATCACCCATGGAGGCTGTATTCCGCAGGGCATATTCGGTATTCCAAGCATTCAGTAACATCCGCTTGGTCATGTCCAAACTCGCCTGGTTCATGCGGGGAGCGTAGTTACGGAATCGATCCAGATCAGCTAATTTGCTGTTCTCTTCCGTATGCCGGATGTGGTAGTGAATACCAAAAAAGTGGTTCAGAAAAACGCGGGCGGCAATGGATTGTTTCCACTGCTCATCCTCTTCCTGATGTATCGCTAGTGACTGATTATTTTCTTGCATTTTTTCAAGGAGGCTTATGGATTAATAGAACATCCTTTACTAGACTTATGTTCCTTAAAGATAATTATTTTATAGGACATAGTGTACTGATAATCAATATTTTGACACCGTATTTTTTGTGATTTTGAAATATTTTTTCGGCTTCAAAAAAACAGGATTCCGGCGGGACGAGTTTGGCTCTTTTTCGAGCAGAAATCAGAGCGTTTTTACGTCAGAAATCGTCGGAATCCAGCCCCGTCGCCCGTCCGACAAACGAATGAATTCGTGAGCGGCAGCAGTCCCCAGTACGTCGATGGTCGTTCCTCTGGGAAGTGTATCTGCTGCGGCTTCCGTCAGGCTTTCCCGGAAGATTTCCATCGTCGTAAGTTTCCGGCGACTGAGCCGTTTATCCGTAGGCTGAATACTGCTGGCGAGTACATACCCTCGCTGCCCTTCGGGTGTCTGAACCCGGAAGTATCCCTTAGTGGCCGCTTCCACCCACACGATCGCGTGTCGGGGCAGTCGCTGGCGGGTGGTACGCGACGGGGGCAAACTACTGAAGAGGGCGGTCGCTTCCCGGGTCCGTAAGGTATCGGCAGATCGTTTGGAGACCGTAGCGGCGGGGAATTCCGGAGCCTGTACGTACGGGAGTGGATCAACCGCCCCGCCTGAGCGATAAATTCCAAAATGCAGGTGCGGAGCCGTGGTAATAGCGTTGCCCGTATTGCCAACCGTTCCCAGCGTATCGCCCGTTCGTACGCGTTGCCCGGACTGTACCAACTGCTGGTCGAGGTGAGCGTAGTAGAGCGAGAGATTCAAGCCATCGGCGGAAAGATGCACGACGTTACCTCCCAGCGGATTCGTACCCGTGCGAGTGATGTAACCCGGTACTGAGGCCAGCAGGGGCGTGCCGCGTGGAGCAATGACGTCAATGCCCTCGTGTGAGCGGGCTCCGCCATCACGAGCCGCTCCCCAGAAACTGATGATGTGTTGGGCGGATCGTCCCGCCACGGGGAAAGCCAGCAGGGGTTCCGTTCGTAAACGAAGCGAAAACTCGCTTTCAGGTTGCGAAAGTTGCGGTTGCAGGCGGAGCAAAAGCGGCGTATCGTCCGTCGCCTCCCAGCGGAGGATTCGGTTTTTCTCCGATAGATACGCCAGACGTTGAGGTGAAGCATTTTCCCGGAGCTGAAACAAGTCGAGAAAGTACAGACTATCTGTACTGTTCAGCTGAACTTCCAGCCGCCGACCCGCGGGTAGGGTAAACTGGTACGTAAACACCCGCTGACCACCCGCCGGGAATACGCCGTCTTCCCGAAACGGCAGTGAAACAATCAAGGAATCGCGGAGGGCCGTTTCGCCCGCATTCAGCCACTGCTGTACGGCTTCTGTTTCAAGCATGCCCTGTTTTCGTAAGGTACGGACGTAGGTATCACGGGGAGATTGTTCACCCAGGAGTGCCTGAATGACGGTGCTTGGCTTATTGCAGGCACTCAGCAAACCAAGCAGCAGCAGCGTGACCAGTGTATATGATTTCATGGCTAGACTTCGGAATAATCAGACGGGTATCCCAGAAAAGAGAATGCCAGAGGGAAGAGCCAAAATCAGGGTGGTTTTTCGGGTCAGGCTAGGGATGCGTTCACCGGATCGCGTCTTTATAGCGAATGATGCTGTATCGATGCTATGAAGAAAATCCTTGTTTTTGCCAGTTTGCTGGTTAGTCTCTCGTTTCAAACCCTAGATTCCCGCAAGCAGGTCTTCCTGATTGGCGATTCGACCCTGGCTACTAAACCGAATCCACAGGACCCGGAACGGGGTTGGGGACAAATGCTGCCTGAATTTCTGGATGAAACCGTAGTGGTTCGTAATCACGCCGTTAACGGTCGCAGTACGAAAAGTTTCATCAACGAAGGCCGCTGGAAGAAGGTGCTGGATGAGCTGCACGCGGGGGACTGGGTACTGATTCAGTTTGGGCACAACGATGAAAAAAAGGAAGATTCCACCCGATATGCCGATCCGCAAACGATGTACCGCGAAAACCTGACCCGTTTTATCCGGGAAACGAAAGCGAAGGGAGCCCATCCTGTACTGATTACGCCCGTGATGCGTCGTCGGTTTGACGAAAAAGGAACGGTTCAGGATACGCACGGCGACTATCCGGCGGCAGTAAAAGCCGTGGCTCAACAGCAAAAAGTACCTCTGGTGGATTTGCATCAAAAAAGCCGTCAACTGCTGCAAACCATGGGCGTAGAACCCTCCAAACGCCTGTTTTTGTGGTATATGCCCGGCTACTTTGCCAGTCGGCCCAAAGAAGTGAAAGACGATACGCATTTCTCGGCCTACGGGGCTGCTCATATGGCCGCCCTCGTGGCCGATGGCCTGCGGGAAGAGAAAACGGAACTGGCCAAAGCTCTGAAAAAGAGTCCATTCCAGGAAAAACTGGCCTACGAACTTCCCCAGATTTATCAACCCGTTTTCCGGAAAGATACCTTTCGGATTGAAACCTACGGAGCCAAAGCCGACGGACAGACCCTGAATTCCGCCGCCATCAATAAAGCCATTATAACCTGTAGTGAAGCCGGTGGTGGTACGGTACTAATATCCTCGGGCTTGTGGTTAACGGGACCAATTGTCCTGAAAAATAACGTCAATCTGCATCTCCAACGCGGAGCTTTACTACAATTCAGCGATCATAAAAGTGACTATCCCTTGGTGAAAACAACCTGGGAAGGACTGGACGCCATTCGTTGTCAGGCTCCCATTAGTGCTACCGAAGTACACAACATTGCCATCACGGGCGAAGGTTTTATCGACGGAGCGGGAGATGGCTGGCGAGCCGTGAAAAAAAGCAAGTTGAACCCGCCCGCCTGGGAGAAACTCGTGGCCTCGGGCGGTGTTGTAGACGGCGAAATCTGGTATCCTTCCGAGCAGTCACTCAAAGGGGCTAGAGTGAAAGGAGCGGTAAGTCTGGCGAATGGCTTTGATTTCAAGAAGTCCGAAGAAATTCGGGATTTTCTGCGGCCCAACATGCTGAGTCTAACGCGTTGCCAGAACATTCTGCTGGAAGGCGTTACCATTCAAAACTCACCCGCCTGGTGTGTGCATCCGCTGTTATGTCAGGACATTACGCTGAAAAACGTGACGGTACGGAACCCCTGGTACGCCCAGAATGGCGATGGACTGGATCTGGAATCCTGCAAAAACGCTCTGATTGACGGCTGTACCTTCGACGTAGGGGACGACGGCATCTGTATCAAATCAGGCCGCGATGAAGAGGGTCGCAAGCGGGGAGTACCGACCGAAAATGTTATCGCCCGCAACAGTACGGTCTTTCACGCCCACGGCGGTTTTGTAGTAGGAAGCGAAATGTCGGGTGGTGCCCGGAATCTATTCGTATCGAATTGTTCGTTTCTGGGAACGGATGTTGGACTGCGGTTCAAAACTACGCGTGGCCGGGGTGGTATCGTGGAGGATGTGTTCATCTCCGACATTCAAATGACCCGCATTCCCGGCGAAGCCATCTTGTTTGATATGTATTACATGGCGAAAGATCCCGTTCCGCAGAAGGGTGACAAATCCGATCCGCTACCGATTGAAGCCAAGCCCGTCAATGAAGGAACGCCGCAGTTCCGCCGGTTTTTCGTTCGAAATGTGGTCTGTAAAGGAGCCGAAACGGGAATCCTTATACGGGGTTTGCCAGAAATGAATATTCAGGATATTCTGATTGAAAATTCAGTAATCGAGTCCAATAAAGGACTGGTTTGTATTGAAGGACAGCGTATTACGCTGAAGAATGTCCAGTTGCTGAGCAAACAGATGCCGGTCATGCAGGTACAGAATAGTCAGGCCATAACGCTGGACCGGATCGGGTATTCGCCTGCTTCTTCGCTCTTACTGAAAGTTTCGGGAGATCGTTCGAAACAGGTCGAATTGTTACATACGGATACTTCCAAGGCTAAAAAAGTACGGGAAGACGCTCGCTAAGGCGGACCTTCTGGATAGAATGCCTTTCTTTGAAGCCGATTAACTCCGAGAATTATGGATCCGAAAGAATTACGTTTTGTGAAAGCTGATGACCTCTCCTGGGAAACCGTAGGCGAGGGATTACGTCGGAAAGTACTCAGCTACGATTCCAGTTTAATGATGGTCATGGTTGACTTCGAGCGGGGGGCGGTAGGTACGATTCATCAGCATCCGCATACGCAGATGAGCTACGTGGAAAGCGGTGTATTTGAAATCATCATCGGCGAAGAACGTCAGATGTTACAGAAGGGCGATGCCTACTACATTCCGCCCCACATGCCCCACGGAGCCGTATGCCGCGAGCCGGGGGTACTGGTGGATGTATTCACGCCGATGCGGGAGGACTTTGTATAAATGCCACGGGTACCCGTGCAAGTACCATGGGTTTTACCCATGGCTAATCGTATTGAACCCCTTCGGAGTTTGTAATTTCAACCCCGAAGGGGTTCAATCTGATTAGCCCCGCATGCAATGCGGGGTATTATGGCCGGATGATAGGTACAGGTTTGGAAACTTGCACCAGTCGTATGCCAACCCCGAAGAGGTTTCATGTACATAGCTCCGTATACCATGCGGGGAACTCCATAGAAAAAGGGGTACGGAACACCTTCCGTACCCCTTTTTCTATGTTCAAACAATCCTTACTTCGGTAATAAAGAAGTCAGGTGAGCTACAAATTCATCACTGTTATAATTAGCCATACCCTCGTTCCGATCCACAATCTTGCCGTTGGCATCGATCACAAACGTTACGGGAATCGCCTGTGTTTCAAACGCTTTGGGTAGAGGTCCGGTAGGAGCGTACACGGGAAAGGAATACCCTTCTTTCTTAATAAAATCACGGGCGGCCTGAAGCTCCTCGTCTACCGTCAGCATGACAAATTCTACCGGTTTGCCCTGCATTTTTTTGTACAGCTTTTCAATGTCCGGTAACTCCGCCCGGCAGGGAGGACACCAGGTTGCCCAAACGTTCATGAATACGACTTTTCCTTTCAATTCCGAAAGATTGACTGTTTTGCCGTCAAGCGTTTGTAGCGGAAAATCACCCGCCTCGGTTGTAGCCGTTTGAGCCGATTCGGCGGTCTTATTTTCGGTGTTTTCGGTCTTGGGTGAACTCTGACAACCCGTCAGCAATAACCCGGTAATACAGAATAGCATCGCTAGTACCGACACCGTATTTTTTCTAAAGTTCATGAAACCTATATTTATTTTTAAGCCAGTCTACCAGCTCGAAGCAGTTTTCTACTCAACATACTTCTTGCGTAAAGATAAGCAAACCCTATGGCTTCTGGACTATGCGAGTCATTACATCACATCGACGGGCTGCGGATTGGTAGGCTTGGTCAGCTTACCAATCGTAAGACCCTGGGCAATGAGTGAGAATACTACCACGAAATAGGTGATGGATAGAAACAGTTCATTGTTTAAGTGACTGTCAATGGAAAGGGCCAGTGCGACGGAAACACCACCGCGAAGTCCACCCCAAACCAGAATCACCATCGATTTACGGTCGAGTTTTTCCCGAAACGGAATAATGCGGGAAGGAACGGCGATGGAAATCCAGCGAGCCAATAGTACAATCACAATGGCAATGCTGCCCACGAGCCAGTATTTACCCAAATCAGGGATCAGAATCAGTTCAAAGCCAATGAGTAAGAACAGACAGGCATTCATGATTTCATCAATCAGTTCCCAGAATTTCTCCAGGTAATCCTGCGTAACTTCCGACATCGCCTGCGTTTTTCCGTAGTTCCCTACGACCAGACCCGCCGCCACCATCGTCAGCGGACCGGAAATGTGCATGGCCTGAGCCAGCAGATAACCACCCATCACCACCGCCAGCGTAATCATGACGGATACTTTATAATCATCGATTCGTTTCATGGCTTTGGAAGCAATGAAGCCCAGAATCAAACCAACGAGTAGACCACCGATCGCTTCTTTCACGAGTAATAAAGAGATAGAGGCCAGTGAAAATTCCGTACTGCTTTCGCGGGCCATTTCCAGCAACGTCAGAAAAACGACGACGGCTACGCCATCATTAAAGAGCGATTCACCCGCAATTTTGGTTTCCAGAGATTTAGGGACACCCGCCGCTTTCAGAATACTGAGTACCGCAATGGGATCCGTAGGGGAGATCAAAGCTCCAAAGACCAGACACTGAATGAGCGGAATATCCATATGTAAAAATCCCAGCGTAAGGTAAAGTAAACCTCCCACGAGTAAGGTCGATAGAATAACGCTAATCGTGGAGAACACAATGACGTAGCGTTTTTCTTCCCGCAAATCACCAATATGAATGTGAATGGCCCCGGCAAAGAGCAGGAAGTTCAGCATAGCTCCCATGAGAATCTCTTCGAGGTTGGCTCCTTTGATAAAGCGGGCGGCATCATCGAAAAAATGCGGCCAGAAGCGTCCGAAACCTACCAGAAAAACGGAAGAAACCAAGGCCATCACCATGATACCGATGGTAGCAGGCAATCGTAAAAACCTAAGATTCAGATAGGAAAAAATAGCGGAGACAACGATAAGAACGGAGAAGGTGTAATATAATTCCATAGATACAAGGACGTTGGTATGTCTTAAAAAGTAACGTAGAGGCTATAAAAGATGTTTTTTCGGGTGAACAGAATCGAGCCCTTTTGGGATTAGAAAATTCTAATGTTCGTTCGGGTAACCAGTTCTTGAAATCTGTGCCAGATACCGTATTACTACTGATAAACGCGAGTTTTCCTGAGAAAGCCTAAGAAAGAAAAACGGAGTAGCAGCAAGCCTTTAGTTACTAAAACCAAGGCTGTACAAAAGGTCCAGAAGCTATAAATTAAGGAACGATCCTACAGAGAATGCCCGGTATTACCGCAGGTTTTTAGGCTGATTCCTCTATCTTTGCCCCCCGAATTCCGTTTTCTCAAACTTCGATTTTTCGAAAAACCTTTTATGGCCGAACAACAGGAACCCGCTGGCTCGCTCAAGGACATCATCGCCCATGCCAAGGAGTACGGCTTTGTTTTCCCCTCCTCTGAAATTTACGATGGCTTACAGGCCGTATACGATTACGGTCAGTATGGCGTCGAACTAAAAAATAACCTCAAATCGGTCTGGTGGAAAGCCATGACGATGCTGCATGATAACGTTGTCGGGATCGATGCCTCGATTTTCATGCACCCGCTTACCTGGAAAGCTTCCGGTCACGTGGATTCGTTCAACGATCCGATGATCGACAATAAAGATTCTAAAAAACGGTACCGGGCCGATCAATTGCTTGAAGCGAAAGCCGAAGAGTATGCCAATAATGGTCATCCTGAACGCGGTGAAACCTTGCTGAACCGCATGGGCCGTCTGCTCGACGCCAATGATCTGGAAGGCGTACGCGAACTGATTATCTCCGAAGGTATTGTTTGTCCGGTTTCCGGTACCGATAACTGGACGGAAGTACGTCAGTTCAATCTGATGTTCTCTACGCAAGTAGGTGCCGTATCCGACGATGCCAGTTTGATTTACCTGCGTCCGGAAACGGCTCAGGGTATCTTCGTAAACTTCCTGAACGTACAGAAAACGGGTCGGATGAAAGTTCCCTTCGGTATTGCCCAGATTGGCAAGGCCTTCCGGAACGAGATCGTAGCCCGTCAGTTTACGTTCCGGATGCGGGAATTTGAGCAGATGGAAATGCAATTCTTCTGCCGCCCCGGTACCGAAATGGAATGGTACGATAAGTGGAAAGAAGCTCGGATGAAATTCCACCAAGCCCTGGGAATTCCAGCCAGTAAGCTTCGTTTCAAACCCCACGATAAGTTGGCTCACTATGCCAATGCCGCCGTGGATATTGAGTTTAAGTTTCCTTTCGGTTTCCGGGAAATGGAAGGCATTCACTCCCGTACGGATTTCGATTTAAAGAGCCATCAGGAGCTTTCGAAGAAAAAACAGCAGTACTTCGACAACGACCTCAACGAAGACGGTAAACCTTACGGAAATTACATCCCGTACGTGGTGGAAACGTCAGTAGGGGCCGATCGCTTGTTCCTGGCCGTACTGTGCAATGCCTATACGGAAGAAACCAGCGAAGACGGTAAAACTCGTACGTACCTGAAACTGCACCCGGCTGTGGCTCCCATCAAGGCCGCGGTATTACCTTTGGTGAAGAAAGACGGCTTGCCCGAGAAAGCCCGCGAGATCCAGAATCAGTTGAAGTACGATTTCAACGTATTCTACGAAGAACGCGACAGTATCGGGAAACGCTACACCCGTCAGGATCTGATTGGTACGCCCTTCTGTATTGCGGTAGATTACCAAACGTTGGAAGACAATACGGTCACCATTCGTCACCGCGACTCAACCGAGCAGGAGCGTATCGCTATTGCCGATCTGAAAGTAAAAATTGGTCAGGCCGTATCGCTGGAGCGGATTTTCGAAAATTTATAAGATAGTTAGTAAGATAGAGCCCGTATTCTTCATCGCAGGAATACGGGCTCTGTCGTAAATACAGAAAAGATGATTGATGTACACGTTGAATCCGTACAGTCGGCCGATGCTCAGTTGTTACTGGCGGAAGCGGTACAAGAATTGCAACGTCGCTACCCTGATTTCCCGGCCAATGAATATCATTCCGCCGAAGTCCCAGGGTCAGCCTTTGTCATTGCCCGAATCGAAGGAAAAGCGGTAGGGTGTGGAGCCCTACGACCTTACGCTCCGGAAGTAGTTGAAATCAAACGAATGTTTGTCTTAGAAAGCTACCGTCGGCAGGGCGTATCCCGGCGACTGTTGGAGACATTAGAGGAAGAGGCCCGTCGATTAGGATACCGTCGCGTTATACTGGAAACAGGCGTTCGACAACCCGAAGCAATTGAACTGTATCGACGCACGGGTTACGAGCAAATTCCCAACTACGGCTACGATGGTGAGGATAGCTTGAGCGTGTGCTTTGGCAAAGACTTATAGTATTCTGGCACAGGTTTTTGCAGAAAGTCAGTTTCAGCTAGTATTCTTACATTTTGAGGAATTTTGAGAAAAAAATAAAAAAAATAGTGAAAAATTTACTCTCAATATTCGCTTGAGGCAGTTTTTGGTAAGCCTCTGAACGTCAGCGATACTAGCGTTGAATAAAAAAACGAATACCTTAGAATAACTCATAGTCAGGCCTTTCGGAACTCCGAAAGGCCTTTTTCGTACCAGCCATTCTGCCTACCTTTAAGAACCTCATTGTGACAACAAACCGAATTTTATGCTAAGAAAAGTTCTTCTAGCAGGTTTTTTTACCTGCTTCCTGAATGTATCTTTTGCCCAACGAGCGGCGGTTGAACAGGAACCCAAAAGCACCCGACTGGAGCGTTATACCAACGACGTTCTAGACTTTGCCGAACAGCATTTGCATATTCGGTATCGGTCGGGTGGTACCACGAAAGGTGGTTTTGATTGCAGCGGATTCGTCCGGTTTTGCTTCAAAAACTTTGGAATGTTACTCCCTCATTCCAGTGCTTCCATGAAATCATTAGGGCACGAAGTTGCCAAGAAAGATTGCCAGCCCGGTGATCTGATTTTCTTCAAAGGTGGAAACTCGCACAGTAATCGAATCGGACACGTAGGCATTGTGTCGGAGGTGAAAGATGGAAAGATCCGTTTCATCCACTCGGCTTACAATGGCGGCGTTCGCTTTGACTGGCTTGACCAGGAAAAGTACTACCAAACTCGTTTTTCAGGACTTCGCCGGGTTATTGGCGTACTAGATTATCTTCCTGCTGAATCGTAATTAGTGTATGCATCCATAAAAAAGGCGATCGTTTCGAAAACGATCGCCTTTTTGCTTAAGTAAGTATTTGTTAGGCCTGTTCGAACTGACGCAGGAAACGAACGTCATTTTCGGAGTACAGTCGCAAATCCCGAACACGGTATTTCAGGTTCGCGATCCGTTCGATACCCATTCCGAAGGCAAAGCCCGTGTATTTCTTGGAATCGATACCGCAGTTTTCCAGTACGTTCGGATCAACCATGCCCGAACCAAGAATTTCTACCCAACCCGTTCCTTTACACTGATTCTGCGTTCCGCCGCAAATCCGGCAACCACCGGGACGGTGCATTTCGCAGGAAATATCCATTTCCGCACTAGGCTCGGTGAAAGGAAAGTACGAAGGACGGAAACGAACCTGTACCTCCGAACCAAACAGCTCCTGGGCAAACTGATATAAGGTATCTTTCAAATCCTTGAAGCTCACATTCTCATCAATGTACAATCCTTCGATTTGATGGAAAAAGCAGTGGGCACGGGCTGAGATGGCTTCGTTGCGATACACGCGGCCGGGCATAATGCTACGTAAGGGCGGCTGTTGCGTTTCCATCAGCCGAACCTGGATATTGGAGGTATGCGTGTGCAGCAGAATATCCTTACCGGGACCGTTTTTCTCGATGAAAAACGTATCCTGCATTTCACGAGCCGGGTGGTTTTCGGGAAAGTTCAGAGCCGTAAAGTTATACCAGTCTTCTTCGATCTCTGGTCCATCGGCTACGTTGAAACCCAGACGTTCAAAAATTTCGACGATACGTTGACGAATCAACGTAAGGGGATGGAGACTACCCGTCTCGTTTGGAATCGTGGGTAGGGTTAAATCTACATCAGGTGTAACCTGTTGATTTTGAGAATTTTCCAGACGTTCCTGGGCGGCTTGGAAGGTTTCCTGAGCTAAATCTTTCAGGGAATTGAGTTCCTGTCCCATGGCCCGACGCTCTTCCGCGGGAACCGTTTTGAGTAATTCAAACAAACCTGCTACGGCTCCTTTACGACCGACGTAGGCTATCCGGAAATTTTCTAGTTGCTCCTTAGTATCAATAGTATACGCCGTGATTTGCTGGCGAATTTCGTTGACTTGCTCTATCATGTCACAAAAATAACTTTTTGCCGGTTTGAATAGTCAGAGAATTTTTGTTTTTCGAACAATACGTATAAATACCTAATTTTTAAAATAGAGTATATTATACTAATGTTTTATACTTAATTTTTTACACCTTTGTTCTGTACTTGAGTTACGTTTTATTCCTAATGCTAATACCATGTATCCAACCCCTTTAGAATTTACTTCGAAAAACTGGACTGTACCCGAGGGTACGCTACCGGTCTTTGATCGCCGCATTCAACACCTTCCCATGCAGGATATTATTCTGATCCAGGGAGATGGTAACTATACGCTGTTTTATTGCAGTAACGGCAAACGTATCATGGTTTCGAAAACGTTACGGGATTATGAAAAGCTCATGACCGAAAGCAGTTCGTTCTTCCGGATTCACAAATCGTACCTTATCAACCTAGCCTACGTACAGCGATATGACGTGAAAGGAGAAGACTGCGTATGGATGAAAGACGGTCAAATTATTTCCATTGCCCGACGTCGCAAACATCAGTTCGCGGCCTATATGCGGCAGTACTTGAATCATTAAGTATATTTTACTTATTGACACGCAAATAGTACAGTAATGCGAAGAGCCGCTAACTAGTTAGCGGCTCTTCGCATTCCTGTAGAATAGTACTACATTCTAAACTAAAATACTTTCATGCCTAAAGTCACTTGCCAGTTTTTCGATTTTTGTTTGAAAGGATCGCTACCGTTGGGCGTACTAATATTTACAAACCGAACATTAGAAAGACTGTCTTCGTAACGAACGTCTAGCGAGAAGTTACCAATATCCAGGCCACCACCGAGCTGGTAACCCCAGGCAGCCTGATTGAACGTATCACTCACGCTACCTTGCGTATACTTTGTAATGGCTTCTTTGATACTCTCATTCGAGCCGATCAGGAAAGAAGCTACTGGACCCGCATTTACCCGAAGCGGACCAAACTTCAATCCCAGTAAGACGGGTACATCAATGTTCTCGGTTTTTACTTTTACCTGCGTAGGACTGCCTACCGCTTGTCCATTCGCATCAATGGGTTGTACCAAATAGGAGCCTCCTTTACCCGTATACAGTACCTCGGGCTGTATATAGAGCGTTCGGCCAAAACGCATGTAAATACCGCCGACAAAACCCGCACGCGTATCCCAGCTTTGTTTAAGATTTTCCCGTAGCGTGGAGCCGCTATAGTTACCATTGGCTACAAAGTTGCCCGTTTTCAGTTGGGATAAATTCGTTCCTGCTTTAATTCCCAGTTGAAACCAGGGTTTGTCGCTTTGGGCGAAGGTTGAAGCAGCCGACAGACAGAGAAAGCTGCATAGTAATAAGTACTTTTTCATGGATATAATGGTAATACGTTGAAGAACTATGATAAAACGTCGTACCACCGGTATTTTGTTATAAAATGCTCTGAAACCTTTTCTGTATCCTTGTTTTTAAACGTCTTTTAACGTAAATTACTAATCGGCAGAAAGCTAAAAACTGCCCGTTTACATCTCAATGGCGAAAGTAAAAACCTCTTTTTTCTGTCAGAATTGTGGGTACCAGTCGCCCAAATGGCTGGGCAAATGTCCTTCCTGTGGTGAATGGAATACGATGGTGGAGGAAATTATCCAGAAGGCCGAGCCCGAAAAAGGCCGCTGGCGACCGACTTCAGCAGGACCAAGTATTGCTGCCCGTCCTAAAGCTATTACTGAAATTAATTTCAGCGAACAACCCCGCGTACTAACCCCGGATGCAGAATTGAATCGCGTGCTGGGTGGGGGCATTGTTCCCGGCTCATTGGTACTGATTGGGGGCGAACCAGGGATTGGTAAGTCCACGCTGATGCTGCAGATTGCTTTGAATTTGCCGGGGATTCGGGTACTCTACGTTTCGGGTGAGGAATCGGATCAACAGATAAAAATGCGGGCCGAACGATTGGGAACGAATTCAGACAATTGCTTCATTCTCACGGAAACGTCCACACAGAATATATTCAAGCAGATTGAAAACTTCGAACCCGATTTACTGGTCATCGATTCCATTCAAACCCTGCAATCCAATCTGGTCGAATCGGGAGCGGGGAGTGTATCCCAGGTACGCGAATGTACGGCGGAGCTGATGAAATTCGCGAAAGAGTCCGGAACGCCCGTATTCATGATTGGTCACATTACTAAGGACGGGAATCTGGCCGGACCCAAAGTCTTGGAACACATGGTGGACACGGTACTACAATTTGAAGGCGACCGCCATCTGGCCTACCGGATTTTACGAACGACCAAGAATCGCTTTGGGAGTACCTCCGAGTTAGGCATCTACGAAATGCAGGGGAGTGGGTTACGACAGGTAAGTAATCCTTCAGAAATCCTGATTTCCCAGCGGGAAGACGCCTTGAGCGGCATTACGATTGGTACCATGCTGGAAGGAAATCGGCCCCTACTGATTGAAATTCAGTCACTGGTATCCATTGCTACATACGGAACGCCCCAACGCAGTAGTACGGGTTTCGACGCGAAACGACTAAACATGTTACTGGCGGTATTAGAAAAACGCGGCGGCTTTCGACTGGGGGCTCAGGATGTTTTCCTGAATATTGCTGGAGGTCTGAAAGTGGAAGATCCGGCCATTGATCTGGCCGTCTGTGCCTCACTGGTTTCTTCGTACGAGGACATTGCCATTCCGGCTTCGGTATGCTTTGCGGCGGAGGTAGGATTAGGGGGCGAAGTACGAGCGGTAAATCGGATTGAAAATCGGATTGCGGAGGCTGAAAAACTGGGATTTAAGGAAATCTGGGTTTCCCGCTACAACGCCAAAGGTCTCAATCTGGATCAGTATAAGATCCGGGTACGGACAGCCTCTAAACTCGACGAAGTTTTCATTTCCTTGTTGCGGTAACTTGAGTAAATCCTTGCCCGCTTCTTGACTCGCACGTTTTTTGACGGTAATAAGAGATTGGTAGTCAGTGAATTAATACGTCAACCAAACTCTATTGCCGTCATGAAATGTCTTCTTTATATCTGGTTCTTGAGCGGAACGATGAATCCGAACACCCAGGAAATGCTTACTGATTCGGGGGCTCAAGTGTTGAACGCCCGCGTGACAGAGGAAGTTGTACGCGTCGATCCTGCGGTTACAACCGTACGCACTGAGCGACGGGCTCGCCTCGTATATAAGAGTGATCCCACTTTGGTACCAGCCTTTGCTTCAAAAGCCACCAAGATGGAACGAATTCCGGATTCACTACGCATCCTGAAACCTAATCCCAAAGCCCAAGCTGAACCTAAAGATGCCTTTATGCGAGAAAAGCAGGACTGGATGGATCGGATTAGTCTTCAGCTAACAGAGCTTGATCAGGAAATTCAGATGGTACAGGCCAATACACCACGTTCGGTTCGATTAAAGCAGTTAAAGAACTTACATCTGAAAACGCGAGAGAGCCACGAGGTAATGGACAAGGCCAATACAGCGGACCAGCTGCAGAAAGCGATTCGAAGTGTTAAACCGATTTTAGCCCAAACCAACCGATATTTATCCGCGGGCTAGGCGAAAAAGGCATATGCGTTCGTTAGATAAAGGTGATTTTTTTTAAAAAGGAAATTCATCCATTCAAATGATCCTTCCTCCACTAATAGAAAAAAAAGTCAGTATTGAGGGAAGTCCGCTATTTTTGACTTAGCATTACGCACGTTTTTAACCAACATTAACCATGACTAAATTACGTATCTGGGCTGCTGCGGCGGCTTTGGTGTTAACATTGAACGCACAGGCTCAATCCGTTGATGAAATTGTAGATAAACACATCGCTGCTCGTGGGGGTGCTGATAAGCTCAAAGGCATCAAAACCTTGATCATCGAAAACTCGATGAGTATGCAAGGCATGGACATCCCGATGAAGCAGATGATTGCTACAGGT
>NZ_JBMDWJ010000272.1:0-34709 GCF_048595215.1 Siphonobacter sp. | reverse complement strand
CGCCCAGCCGCAAGGCTATGCATTTTCGATCTGGCAACCGCCCCTGCAGGCCTAAGCCGGGAGCAGTGTGTCCATACGATCCGTTTTTTCTAGGAAACGGGTGATTTTTCCGCACGCATGCGTCGCTTGGTACCATCGAAGAATGCTTCGATAGGCTACGGTACTTGCTCCCCCCTTTTCTCCCATTCTACCGTTCATCTTTAGTATTTTCTTTCCATGCTGGATAAAATCATTCGGTTTTCGATTGACCATAAACTCATTGTGGGCGTGGTCATTCTGGCTCTGATTGGCTGGGGTTCGTACTCCCTGAGTCGCTTGCCCATCGATGCCGTTCCTGACATTACCAATAACCAGGTGCAGATCATCACTCTGACGCCTTCGCTGGCCGCTCCCGAAGTCGAACGGCTCATTACCTTTCCCATTGAACAAACCATGGCCAGTATTCCGGAAATTGAGGAAGTACGCTCCATTTCCCGCTTTGGTTTGTCCGTAGTTACGGTTGTTTTTCAGGAAGAAACGGATTTGTACTGGGCCCGACAGCAGGTAAACGAACGTCTTACCGAGGCCAAAACCCTGATTCCGGAAAACGTAGGCAACCCGGAACTTTCGCCCATCTCAACCGGACTCGGCGAAATTTACCAGTACACCCTTCACGCCAAGAAAGGTTACGAAAAGCAGTACGACGCCATGAGTCTGCGGAGTATTCAGGACTGGTACGTACGGCGGCAATTGCTGGGTACACCCGGCGTTGCGGAAGTCAACAGCTGGGGCGGGTTTCTGAAACAGTACGAAGTGGCGGTTCAGCCCGAAAAGCTTCGCAGCTACAACCTCAGTATCAGCGATATTTTCACGGCTCTGGAAAAGAACAACCAGAACTCCGGCGGGGCGTACATCGACAAGAAACCTACGGCGTTGTTCATCCGCTCGGAAGGCTTGGTAGGTACGCTGGAAGATATTGAAAAGATCGTCGTCAGGAATACTACTGCCGGTACACCCATTCTCATTCGTGACGTGGCTCAGGTACGTTTCGGTTACGCCAATCGGTACGGGGCCCTAACCCGCAACGGCGAAGGAGAAGCCGTGGGCGGTTTGGTGATGATGCTGAAAGGCGAAAACTCGAACGAAGTCGTGAAGCGAGTCGAAAAACGGGTCGAGCAGATTCAGAAAACCTTACCCGAAGGCGTGGTCATCGATCCGTTCCTGGTACGCAGTGAACTCGTTGAACGAGCCATCGGTACCGTTACGCAAAACCTGGTCGAAGGAGCACTCATTGTCATTTTTGTACTCGTCCTGTTTCTGGGTAACTGGCGGGCGGGCCTCATTACGGCTTCGGTGATTCCACTGTCCATGCTTTTTGCCTTTTCGCTGATGAAATGGTTGGGTGTATCGGGCAATTTGATGAGCCTCGGAGCCATTGACTTCGGACTGATTGTCGACGGCTCAGTAATCATCGTGGAAGCCACGCTACACCACTTTGGCTTACGTAAACCCGGCCGACTCACGCAGGCGGAAATGGATGAAGAAGTGTACGAATCGGCTCGTAAAATCCGGAGTTCGGCGGCTTTTGGGGAAATCATCATCCTGATCGTGTACCTGCCCCTCTGGACGCTTTCGGGCATTGAAGGCAAGATGTTCAAGCCCATGGCTCAGGTTGTAAGCTTTGCCATTCTGGGGGCCTTTCTGCTTTCGCTGACCTACGTGCCCATGATGACGGCCTTGCTGCTCAGCAAGAACATTACGCATAAGCCTTCGCTTTCTGACCGACTGATGGCTTTCTTCCACCGAAAATATACCCCGCTGATTCGCGGAGCGTTACGTCATCGGATTGCCGTATTACTCGTATCTCTAAGCGTATTTGCCGTCTCAATCTGGACGTTTACGCGACTGGGGGGCGAATTCATTCCCACCCTGGAAGAAGGTGATTTCGTGGCTGAAACCATGTTACTCACGGGCAGTTCAATCACCCAAACCGTCGATAAGGTTACGCAGGCTTCGGATTTATTGATGAAACGTTTTCCGGAAGTGACGCAGGTCATTGGAAAAATCGGAGCGGCCGAAATTCCCACCGATCCCATGCCGATGGAAGCCTGTGATTTGACGATCAAGCTTAAACCCAAGGAAGAATGGACCTCCGCCCGTACCCGCGAAGACCTCGCCAACCAGATGACGGAAGCTCTGGAAGACATTCCCGGCGTAAACTTCGGCATCTCTCAGCCCATTCAGTTCCGATCCAACGAATTGATTTCCGGCGTCCGGCAGGATGTGGGCGTCAAAATCTTTGGTGAGAATCTGGACGAACTGGCCCGCCTGCAACAGCAGGTGGTGGGTCTGGTGCGGAGCGTCGATGGAGCGAAGGATTTGTATCAGGAAAAAATTTCCGGCTTACCGCAGATCATCGTCCGTATCGACCGGGATAAACTCGCCAAGTTTGGCCTGGACATTGCTACCGTCAATCAGGCGGTCAGTATGGCCTTCGCGGGCGAATCGGCCGGACTGGTGTACGAAGGCGAAAAACGCTTTGAACTGGTTGTACGCTTCGCTCCCGAAAACCGGCAACGCATTGAAGATGTTCAGAATCTGTTCGTAACGGCGGCCAACGGTAATCACATTCCCCTACAACAGGTCGCGGATGTTTCCCTGCAACTAGGACCTAACCAGATTCAGCGGGAAGACGCCAAACGCCGGATTACCATTGGTTTCAACGTGCGGGGTCGGGACGTTCGAAGCGTCGTGGAAGAGTTGCAGGCGAAAATCGAACAGCAGGTCAAATTCCCGACGGGCTATTACGTCACCTACGGCGGGCAGTTCGAAAACCTGCAAAAAGCCACGGGTCGTTTGTCCATCGCTGTACCCGTCGCCCTGGGCCTCATTCTCACCTTGCTGTACTTTACGTTTCAGTCCATCCGCCAGTCTTTACTGATTTTTACGGCTATTCCGATGGCGGCCATTGGGGGTATTTTCGCTCTGGTCTTGCGGGATATGCCCTTCAGTATTTCGGCAGGTGTGGGTTTCATTGCCCTCTTTGGCGTGGCGGTACTGAACGGCATCGTACTGATTGGAGAGTTTAACTACCTGCGAAAATCGGGGATTGAAGACCTGACTGAAGTTATTCTTCAGGGTACGAACACTCGGCTACGTCCCATTCTGATGACCGCCACGGTTGCCTCTCTTGGTTTCCTCCCTATGGCCCTTTCGACGGGTGCGGGGGGCGAGGTACAGAAACCACTGGCTACGGTCGTCATCGGGGGATTGATTACTTCCACGCTGCTTACCCTTTTTGTCATTCCCATTCTGTATATGTATCTGGAAAAAGGTTTTCGACCGAAAACGAAGGGGCTAGCGGTACTCCTGCTCTTTTTTGCTACGCCGCTACTGAGTCAGGCCCAGACCCCATTGAGCCCTGAACAAGCGGTACAAACCGCCCTGCAAAACAACCGCTCCTTGGCGGCCTCCCGACTGGAAGTGAAGGCCCGGCAAACACTTCAGCAAACGGCCCGCGAAATGCCTAAAACGGAAGTGACCGCTCTGCTCGGACAGTACAACAGCTACAAACTCGATCAGAACGTTACCATTAGCCAGACCATACCCAACCCGGCGGTATTCCGGGCCCGTTCTTCGGTATTAGAAAATCAGACCCGAACGGCGGAAGCTCAGACGCTGATTTCGGAAAACGAACTGGCCTATCAGGTCAAGTCTTCCTGGTACGAGTTGTCCTACCTGCTGGAACTGCGGAAGTACTTGCAAACGCAGGATTCGCTGTACGCCAATTTTCTGCGGGCGGCTCAGGTTCGCTTACGGACGGGCGAAGCCGGTTCGCTCGAATCGACGATTGCTCAGACGCGGTTACGTCAGGTACAAACCCAGCGAACCCAGAATGAGGCCGACATTCGGATCACCAGTCGCCGCTTGCAGACGCTGCTTTTTGCCGATCAGCCCGTCATGATTGAAGCAGTGACGTTTGCTCCCAAGAACTTGCCCGATACCGCTCAGATCACAAATAACCCCATACTGGCCTGGTATACGCAACAAATCAGGTTGGCCGAAGCCGAACGCAAGTTGCAACGGGCCAATCGTTTGCCAGATTTTTCGCTGGCCTATACCAATCAAAGTCTGATTGGAGCCGTGAAGCTGGGAGCACCCACCACGGATGCGGCGTCGAGTGCCAATCGTTTTCATGCCGCTCAGGTGGGCATTAGTTTTCCGCTGTTTGGCAAAGCGTACCGTTCGCGGGTGGCCGCGGCTGAACTGAGTACGCAGGCACAGCAGCAGCAGTTCGATCAGCAACAGAAGAATATTCAGGGCGAACTGGCGTCCCTGGTGCAGGAAATTCAGAAACTCCAGCAAACGCTGGATTACTATACGGAAGCTGCCTTACCCCAGGCCGAGGAAATCATTCGGCAGGTAAACCGTGGCTTTCAGGCGGGTGAAATGGGTTACGTCGAGTATTTGCAGGGCATCAGTACCGCAAACGATCTGCGAATCGGCTCTATCCAGACCATTCAGGAGTACAATCAAAACGTCCTTCGGCTCGAACTCGTCCTGGGCATTAAATAATACAGCGGCTCTCCCCGCTCTTCAAACGCATTCTACTTATGAAATCCTATCGTTTTCTCCTGTTGCTGACCCTGGGATTATACCTTGGTAGCTGTCAGAAAAAAACTTCCGAAACGGAACACGCGGGTCATTCCCACGAACACGGCGAGGCCAGCCACGAAGGTCACGATCACGAGGGCCATGATCACGGCGACCACGATCATCACCACGATGAAGAAGAAGGTCACGAGCCCGAAGAAGCCGAGCTGACCGAAACGCAGTACAAAGCCGCCCAGATTACGTTGGGATCGGTGGAGCAAAAAGCGATTGCCGGTACCATTCAGGTGACGGGTGTACTGTCCATGCCGCCGCAACAGCAAATCAGTATTTCATTTCCTTACGGCGGCATTGTTCGCAGTACGACGCTGCTTCCCGGAAAATGGGTCAACAAAGGCGAAGTGCTGCTAACGCTGGAAAATCCGGAATTCATTACCCTGCAGCAGGAGTATCTGGAAGCTCAAAGTCAGTTGGATTATACTGAAAAAGAAAACCAGCGGCAGTCTGAATTAAGTCGGGAAAATGTTTCGGCAGCGAAGACGTTTCAGCGAAGCAGTGCCGAATTGCAGGGTTTGCAGGCTCGCTTGCAGGGACTTCGTCAGAAGTTAAGTTTACTGCAACTGACGCCCGCAACGGTGAGTAAAGGCATTCAGAACCGGATTGCGATACGGGCTTCCTCCAGCGGTTACGTGACTCACGTGAACGTGAATACGGGCAAGGCTGTACAGGCCAACGAAATGCTGGCCGAACTGGCAGATACGCGTTTTGTGCAGGCCGAACTAACGGTATTTGAAAAGGACCTTTCCAAGCTTCGTACGGGACAAAAAGTCCAGCTACAACTCGGTAATGAAGCCAGTCCGCGAACGGCTACGGTGCTACTGATCGGACGTGAAATTACGCCGGAGCGAGCCGTGAAAGTTCTTTGCAAACTGGATCAGACCAATCGTGACCTAGTACCCGGCACGTACCTGACGGCTCAGATTTCGGGCGGCAGTACGGAGGTGGCTACCCTACCTGAATCGGCCGTGGTTCGTTCCGGTGATAAGCAGTACATCTTCGTTTCCGAGGGAACCCATAAAGAAGAAGGCGGTACGCACTATCCCTTTAAACGTCTGGAAATTCAAACCGGACTGGCCCAAAATGGCTTTGTGGAAGTAAAATTACCGGAGGCCGTCAAGCCGAATACCATTGTGGTGAAAGGGGCGTATGATTTGCTTTCGGTGATGAATAATAGTGAGCATGGGCATTCGCACTAATTGAATGGTACTACCATTCATGCAGCTTTAATGCCTGGCAAACAAACAGGCCCGCGACGAAATCGCGGGCCTGTTTGTTTTTAATCATACTACTAAAAGAGGTGCTCCTTTGAGCTTATATCAGGGCACAATCGTCGTAAACAGATAGACAGCGAAAAGAACAAGTAGTACGACGCCCTGCATGATGGTCGTACGCCCCGTTCCGAAGGATAAGGTGACCGTAAAAAGGGCCAGGATAAGTAGTACGGTTGATTTCATGTCAATTCCCAGCGTAATCGTCAAACCCGTACTCATAGCCACGATGGCAACGGCAGGAATCGTCAGGCCGATACTGGCTAATGCGGATCCCAGGGCCAGGTTCAGACTCGTCTGTAACTTATTTCTTCGGGCGGCTCGATACGCGGCCAGCCCTTCCGGCAACAGAATAATGGAAGCAACGATCACCCCAACGACGGATTCGGGAGCTCCCAGGTGAACCACGCCCTGCTCAATGGTAGGGGCCAGTAATTTCGCAATGAAAACAACAGCAGCCAAACAAGCCAATAGCAATACAACACTAGCTAGAGCCGTAGGTCCTGAAGGTTCTTCCACGGGTTCTTCTACCATGTGCTCTATCTCTTCCGGCAGAAAATACCCCCGGTGTCGCACCGTTTGCACCAGCACAAACGTACCGTATAACACCAGCGAAATAACCGCTACAAACACAAGCTGGCTAGTATTATAAAAAGGGCCTGGAATACTGATGGTGAAATTGGGTAAAACCAGCGTTAGAATGGAAATAGCCGATAGCGTAACGAGTGCCGTACTAACCCCATAGCGGCCAAACTGTTGCTCCTGATACTTAACCCCGCCTACTAACAGACACAACCCAACGATTCCGGTTAGAATAATCATGATTGCGGCAAAAACCGTGTCTCTCGCTAGTGCCCCCGAGTCGGACCCGCCGGCAATCATGAGCGACACAATCAATCCCACTTCAATAATGGTGATTGCTACAGCCAACACGAGCGTTCCCGCTGGTTCGCCCACGCGATGGGCAATGACCTCGGCGTGTTGAACCGCCGCTAAAACCGTACTAATCAGAGCCACAGCTAGTAACAAATCATACCATAATCCCAATCCTAACGTTTCACCAAAATAAAGAGCCCAGGCAGCAACCGGGCTTAACATTGTCCATACTGGAAGTTTTAAATTTGATAGCATCTTATAAAAAGGTTTATGGAAGTAGTCAATAATTAACTAAAACGGATACGTGTATCATTAATCCATCTATACTTACAACCTCTATTCCCGCGGGTCTGTTGTAAATTTTTGATGGAATTTCTTCAAAAAGCCATAAAAGATCCTGCCTACAAAGAATTTATAGTAACGGTCCATGCTATAGGTTATAATTCCGCTTACGTCCGTTAATACGTATTACCGACGACGCTATACCTGTACGAATACTCCTAATGTTTGTTAAGACAGTCGCAAGCGTTTGAAAGAGCATGTAGTTTTCCGCATGCAAAGAAAACTACACGCTCTTTTTCTTTTTTACACGCAGCTAGCGGGGTTTCCAGTCGCTATCTCCCTGGGCTTGTGCGGTCTGATGGCTTTTAGCCCTACGCAAGAATGGGGTATGCTTTGCTTCCTAAAATTACTTTTGGGGAGTTTGATTTTGCTCTTATACCGTCACACCTATCGCCACCGCTTCTTCTTTCTGTATAATCTGAATCTGCACGAATGGGAGATTCTGCTCGCCTTACTGTTGATTGACTTTACGGGTTTTCTCCTGCTCCTCTACTTCACTTCTTTCTGGTTATGATTCAGCATTTAGCGGCCGATAGTGTACGCATTCAGTTTCAGCAACGAATAGTGATCAGTGGAGGTTTTATCCACGCAGAAACCGGAAAGATTACCGGTTTACTCGGCCGAAATGGGAACGGAAAAAGTAGCTTTCTACAAGCCATTTTTGGAGCTATTCCCGCTGAATTTAAGTCGGTTCGGGTAAACGGTCAGTGGGTACCTGATTTACTTTCCGTAAAAGGCCTGGCGGCCTACTTACCTCAACAGGCCTTTGTACCGGACGCCTTCCGGGTAAAAACCGTATTTGATCTATACGATACTAATGTTCAGGCATTACAGAATCTCATGCCTGAATTAAAGCCTTTGTCTTCCCAACGCATGGACCAGGTATCGGGTGGGGAACGAAGATTGATTGAAACCCTTTTAGTGCTCTTCCGGCCCGTCTCTTTTGTGTTACTGGATGAGCCCTTTTCCTTTCTTTCACCCGTAGTGGTTGAACGGCTCCATGAACTGCTTCAACAGGAAAAAACGCGAAAAGGCATTATTCTGACGGATCATCGATACCGCTCGATCACCTCCATCAGCGATTCGCTGTACTTGCTTGCCAACCAGCGAACCTACCTGATTCAACACCCCGATGAATTAATTCGCTGGGGTTATTTGCACGAATAAACTTCCCATAATTATAAAAAAGCGTCGCTGAACTAACCGAGTTCATCGACGCTTTTCAAACCGAAACGTTCGGACTATTCAGCCAGCAGTTTATCCATCAAACGGTTAAAATCTTCGACGTACTGATCGTAGTACTTACCCGTACCCGGACCCGAGAAGCCGGTATGGATTTCACGGACTTTGCCCGTTTTGTCGATGTAAATCGTCGTGGGGTAACCCATGATTTTATTCAGCATCGGTAAGCTCGCGGAAGCCGTCTGGTCCGCTACCCCAGCCAGTACCACCGGATAAGGAATTTTAAAGCGGTCAATCATACGGATCAACTTGGGCTTAGCCACCTGATACTCGCCGCTGCGTTCGTAGGAAAGGCCTATGACCTCAACCCCGCGTTTTTTATTCTTGTTGTACCAGGGTACAATGAAGTTCGTTTCATCCATGCAATTCGGGCACCATGAGCCCATGATTTGCAAAATCACAACTTTGCCTTTGAAACGAGGATCGTCGAGCGTCAGCGGTTTACCCGTTTTTGCCTCGGGGAAGCTAAAGGATACTTTGTCGTAACCCGGCTTCAGGAAGGTCAACGATTTTTCATCGGGTAAGGACGCCGTTTCATCTTTCACGGATACGAAAGGCGTTTGTCCACTCGGACCGCTAAATAATTGACCCGCAATTTTATCTTTTTCCAGTTTGGCCTTGAAAAGCATCAGGTGCGAACCGTCGTAAGCCGACAAAAACAGACTATCGCCGATAATATCGCCGTCGAGATACCGATAGTCCCCGGTAGGCGTTAAGAACGTAGCGGCGACCCGACTACCCGATTGCTCGAAAATGCCCACGGCTTTTGAACTCTCGCCAAAAGTGGTGGCGTATTTGCCAGCAATTTTCCACTGCGTCGGTTGGGGCTGAGTCGCAAAGCGGTAGGTTTTCCCGTATTCGGCCCGGAACGGAATGGTGAGGGTTTGCTTACCGCGTTTTTTCTTGTAAACGCCCGTCAACTGATTGCCGGATACTTTTCCCACCAGTTCGGCATCGAACAAATCCATCGGAATATGCAGCGAATCGCCCTGCAAGTTCGACTCGTCCATTTTCAGACGCTCTTTGCCGTTAATGGCCCACACGGAATACGTATTCGCTTTTCCGGCAGGCTCGATTTGCAGACCGAACGGCAGGGCTCCACCCTTGTTAAAGATTTCAGCCCGCCAAATTCCTTTTTTTACTGGTGTCTGAGCAAAGCCATTCAGCGTACCCCAAAGTACAAAGCCCAGTAAGAAGATTTTTTTCATGAGGGAAGATTGATTATCAGCGATTTAAACCCTTTTAACACGTCTTCGAAAAAATTGATTTACGAGGGCATTGATTTACAATTGTAAATTTTGTTAATCTTGTAACTCAATACTCCGGCCGTAAAATCGTTAGCAAAAGGCATAAAGTACAAAGGAAAGTTCCATCACAAGAACCTAAGCCTTATTTTTAAAGAATTTTTACTTTATTCAGGGAAGATTCGCTCTTCTCCGGGTTTATATCAGACGTATTTTACATTCATTTCGTTTACAGCATTTCATCAGTACATGCCTTCACAACCTACGCCCGACTACCATCAGCCCGTTATGCTCAGCCAGTGTCTCGAAGGGCTTTCCCTACGGCCGGAAGGCACTTACGTAGATGTGACTTTCGGGGGTGGCGGTCATTCACGGGCCATTTTGCAGCAGTTGGGTTCTACGGGACGGCTGTACGGTTTCGATCAGGACCCCGATGCCAAGGCTGAGGCCCGTCACATCGACGATAAGCGGTTCACGTTCGTTGACGCCAACTTCCGGTACCTTAAAAAATTCCTCCGCGTACACGGGGTTCGTCAGGTGGACGGCATTCTGGCCGATCTGGGTATATCCTCCCACCAGATTGACGTACCCGAACGGGGCTTCTCAACCCGCTTCGACGGTCCGCTGGATATGCGAATGAATCCGCAGGCGGAGTTTTCGGCCAAGGAGGTCATCAACGACTACGACGAAGCCCAGCTTCATAAAATATTTGGTTTATACGGGGAAATCAAAAATGCCCGTACGCTAGCCAATGCGGTATTCGCGGCCCGTCAGAATCAGACCATCGAAACCGTACAGGATTTAAAATCCGTATTACAGAAGTACGCCCCCCGTGGGAAGGAGTTTAAGTATTTCGCCCAGGTTTTCCAGGCCATCCGAATTGAAGTGAACGAGGAGATGAAGGTACTCGAAGAGTTCCTCGAACAGATACCCGAAGTACTCGCTCCCGGTGGAAGGCTAGTCGTGATGAGCTACCATTCCCTTGAAGACCGGCTGGTGAAAAACTTCATTCGGGCGGGTAAATTCCAGGGCGAAGCCGAGAAAGACCTCTACGGTAATGAACTCAAGCCGCTCCGCTCCGTCACCCGCAAGCCCATTGAAGCCAGCGAGGAAGAAGTAGCTCTGAACCCTCGGGCCCGTAGTGCCAAATTACGCATTGCCGAGCCGAATGAATTGGAATAAATCCCGCTAGAAAGCTATTTACCAGATTTTGAACCCCGATTGTTGGAGGTATGTCTTCGGAGAAAAGTAAACGCTCGCATTTTTTAGAGCCCATTTTTAAACTGCTCCGGGTAAGTCAGTGGACGGGCCCGGCCAATGCCAATCAGAAGCTGCTCAACGCAGGTCTGGTGGTGGTATTGATGATTAGTTACGTAGCCTGGGTATTGCACGGCGAATCGCTCATTCGGGATACGGACCGTACGCGTCGGGAAATCAGTGAACTCAATGCTGAACTGGCATTTGAAAAATCCAAGCTGATGCAGGAATCGCGGCAGTCGCGGATCGTGCAGAAAGTAACGCCCATGGGCCTGCGTGATTATCGCAACGAACAACCGCCCGTCAAAGTCGTTTTACCCACGAAAAAGCCCGTTCAACCCGAATAATTTTTCCAGATTTCAGTACGCAATCATCGGACCTATCTAACGCAACCTTCATTCCATGGCTGAAGCATTGAATTTAAAACGCCGGATTTTTTTCCGCAGTGTGATCGTCTCGGCGGGGCTATTGGTGTTTAGTATTGCCATTGCAGCCCGTATCGTTTACGTGCAGCAGGTAGAAGGCCCCGAATGGAAAAGTCGGGCAGAAAATACGCGTTACCGCATCATTCCGGCTACCCGTGGTAACATTTTCTCGGACGATGGAAGTTTACTCGTCACCTCCGTACCCGAGTACCGGGTGGGCATTGATTTGAGCGTAACCGTTCGGCACTCCGCCGATTCGGCTCACTTCTATAAAAATCTGGATTCACTCACGATTCACTTGAGTAGTATGCTCGGTGAACCGGCTTCCACCCTTCGCAAACGCATCCTCACCGCTCGAAGCCGACTGCTCGAAGTGATGGCCTATAACCAGGCTCAGACCGATACGGCTCTATGGAAGATCGAACCCCGGTACCTTTCGATCAGTCCCCGGCCCATCGCGTACGAGAAGAAGAAATGGTTTTTCGAGCAAACGCAGTGGGCCAGTATTCGTAAGGCTACGCCCGAAGAACGGGCCGAAGATAAGGCCCTGAACAGGCGGAAATTCCGCTTTAAATGGCAGCCCCTGCACCGCGTCAAGCTTTTCGCTACGGGTTTGAACTTTGAACTGGTACCCAATCGTGAAAAACCCTTCCGGAATACGGCTTCGCGTATTCTGGGGAAAACCGACGATTCCTTAGTAAAAGACCCTAACGGCTCGGCCGTGGCCGTCATGCGAGGATCAACGGGGATCGAAAAAAGCTTTAACCGATTACTGGTGGGTCAGGAAGGACACGGCTGGTTCGAGAACCTTCGCGGCAGCTGGCGACCGCTCAACGAATCCGAAGAGCACCATCCCGTACCCGGCCTGGATTTGCATACCACCCTGAACATCAACATGCAGGATGTTACGGAAGCCGCTTTACTGAAAGCCGTGAAGCAGTACAAAGCCAAGTACGGCGTAGCGATTGTCATGGAAACCCGAACGGGTGAAATAAAGGCCATTGCCAACCTGCACCACGTGAAAGACAGTACGTACGTGGATGATCAGAACTTTGCGGTGAACTTCCGGATTGCTCCGGGTTCGACTTTCAAGCTGGCTACGATGATGGCCGTATTTGAGGAGACCAACATTTCGCCCAACGATCTGGTCAATACGACGGGCGGCCGCTATCTGCACCTGCACGATTCCAACAACTCTGGCTACGGCGTCATTTCCATTCATGATGCATTTATTCGATCCTCAAACGTGGGGATGGCCAAAGTACTCGTTCAGCATTTCGCCAGTAAACCCGATAAATTCATCGATTACCTCGAACAGTTTCACCTGGCCGACAAACTGGGCTTCCAGGTAGAAGTGAGCCGTGGTAATGAACTACCCGAATTCCACCGGACCACGCACCGCCTGTACAGCAAGAAAACGCTGCCGACCATGTCTATTGGGGAGGAAATGCGGTTGTCGGCTTTGCAGATGCTGTCGTTCTACAATGCTGTGGCTAATAATGGATATTGGATTCAGCCCATCATTGTAAAAACGGCGAAACGCGGCGATCTGGTCGAGAAAGATTTCACGCAGACCCAGCGTCGGGACTCGAAGCCCATTTGTTCGGAGAAGACCCTCAAGATTGTCCAGAAAATGCTCACGGATGTACTCGAAGACGCTCACGGAACGGCTCGTAGCATTCGTAACCCCAACTATCGGATTGCGGGGAAAACGGGTACATCCAAGAAGTTCAATGGGAAACTAAAAACGAATAACTATTACTCCTCGTTCATTGGTTATTTCCCGGTGGAAAAACCGCAGTACACCATTCTGGTATCACTCGATGAGCCACATAATCCACTGACGGGACAATCGGCGTACGGCGGAACGGCCGCAGCTCCGGTATTCCGCGAAATTGCGGATAAAGTACACGCCTTGGATTTAAACATGCACCGCACCCTACGTGGCAAAGCTCAGCACAGCAGCGAATGGCAGGACGAACTGGCCAGTTCCCATCCTCAGGATCTGCAATCCATTGCCAAGAGTTTCAACGTTAAAACTTCGGCTAGTGGCTGGGATGAAGTACCCCGGGGCAGTACTAAACGGGTACCAAACCTGAAAGGCATGAGCTTGCGGGATGCGTTGTATGTGCTTGAGAATCGGGGATATAAAGTTACGTACACGGGTCGCGGCCACGTGATTGCCCAATCGCTGGAACCGGGTACCGAACCCGAGGAAAAACGCATTACGCTCGAATTACACTAAGTGGTTCGAAAACATTCCAGAAGGTCATTGATTCAGCTACGTACCGGATCAATGACCTTCTTCTTTATTCAGCATACCGATAAATAAGTACGCCTATCTATTATTAAAAATTAGTACTATATACTTATAAATTAGATCAAGTATCTACTTACTTGATCTATGTGCCGTACTCTTCTCCTTCTCGTTTTTCTTCCGACGGGTGTTTTCGCTCAGGGTATTTTTAAAGACAGTGAAACCTATACAGCAAGGCTTCAACTCCTGGCAGGTGGGGTACTACCCTTTTGGATGCAGGCTCGTCAGTACGGTACCATTCCTGCACAAGGTCCGGTAGCACAGGCAAGCTTTTCGATTGTAGCGGATTACCAGCGACCCAGTAAAACCCGGCCTTACCTGCGACGCAAGTCCTGGGACTGGGGATACGGTGTCAACCTGACTACCAACGCCGGAGCTACTAACCAGGTTCTCCTGCCTGAATTGTACCTCAAATCCCGCTGGGGTGCTCTGGAAGTGTACATCGGAAAACGAAAAGAGACCTTCGGACTGGCCGATTCTACGCTGGGCGTAGGTCCGTACAGTTGGTCGGGTAACGCGATGCCCGTACCCAAAATACAGATCGGCTTTCCTAACTGGACGCCCCTACTAAATGATCGACTGGCCTTTCAGGCCGTCTGGGCACACGGCTGGCTTGACGACCGCACTGCTTTTGTACGCCGGACGTACTTACATCAGAAAACGTTCTATCTGCGATTAGGGAGACCTACAGCCACTTTTCAAGCTTTTTTCGGCATCAATCATCAGGTTCAGTGGGGAGGCTACGCTCCCAGCTTGCGTACGGACCCTTCACCTACGCAAACGGAGTACTTTCAACCCGATGGTTCCCTTCCCAAAGACGCATCTGCTTTCTGGAGCGTAGTAACGGCTGGGCGAGGGAAAAATGCCGCTTACAATCCGTATGATTTTCGTGAACGGGTAGGTAATCATGTAGGCTCCGTCGATGCCGCCCTTCAACTGCAAACGAACGGGCATCGCTTCTTTTTCTACCGCCAACAGCCGTATGAAATGCCGTCGCTGCTGCATTTAGCCAACTGGCGGGATGGACTTACTGGAGTCAGTATCACCACCGATGGTACCGACACTCCCGTTATCCGTAAGCTCGTGGTGGAGGTTCTGTACACCAAAAATCAGGGACGGAAAGGTTCGCCCTTTGGCAAAGGTCCCGTCTGGGAAGAGAACTACTTTAACCATCGACAGTACCAACAGGGCTGGTCCTACCGTGGACGAACGCTGGGTACGCCACTTCTGGCCCCCGCTCGTACGGATACGGATGAAGAGCTTTTCACCAAAGACAATCTACTCTCAGCGGTACATCTGGTCCTTGATGGTTCACTGGGGCGAGGATATACTTTCAACGGTCGATTTACCTACCTTCAGTCCGACGGAACGCCCGAATCCCTGTACCCACGGGCAAAGCAACAAGTTAGTCTACTGCTGGAATTACGCAAACCGGTATGGTTTCTCAAAGGCTCTGAACTACTGGCTAGCGGAGCCGCCGATTTCGGTGACGTTTACCCGCGAAGCTGGGGCTTCTCTATCGGCATTCGGAAAAGCTGGGGATTTGCGGATGAAGACATTCCGGAAATCGCCCGGTATCGGCTGAAGTACCGATCCCATCGCTGGTGAACAAACAAAAACGGACGGCGAACCGTCCGTTTCTTTATTCCGATAATTCCATCCAGCGAAATTCTTTTTCTTCGAGCTGAACGTTGATTTCCTCAATCTCTTTAGACCACAGCGTAATCTGCTGGTAATCGCCCTCGCCAGCGTTCATTTGCTCGGAGAGAGCCGCCCGCTGTCCTTCCAGTTGAGCAATTTCCTTTTCGAGCGTTTCCAGTTCCCGCTGTTCCTTATAACTCAGTTTTCGTTTCGTGGAAACCGGAGCTGGCGTAGAAGCCGGTTTAGGAGCTTCGACTTTGGGTTTCGTCGGTTCAACGACGGGGGCACTGCTCAGGTTTTCGCGATAATCGGTATAGTTACCGGGGAAGTCCCTGATTTTCCCTTCTCCTTCAAAAACAAACAAGTGCTCCACTAGACGATCCATAAAATAGCGGTCGTGAGAAACCAGTACCAAACAGCCCGCAAACTGAAGCAGATAGTCTTCCAGTACGTTCAGCGTCTGAATGTCCAGATCGTTCGTAGGCTCATCCAGAATCAGAAAGTTCGGGTTCTGAATCAGCACCTGTAACAGTTGCAGACGACGTTTTTCACCGCCCGAAAGTTTCTCTACGTTAGTATACTGCTTCTTGGGATCGAACAGAAAATGTTGCAGAAACTGACTAGCCGTAATCGTCTCCCCGGAACCCAGCGTAACGACCTCCGCAATGTCTTTTACTACGTCGATGACTCGCTGTCCAGGCTTAAAGGTTGGTTCACTTTGCGTATAATACCCAAACCGAACCGTTTCCCCGACACTGATCACGCCCGAGTCGGCTTGCTGTTCTCCCGTTAGAATGTCCAGAAAGGTAGATTTCCCCACGCCGTTCTTTCCCACAATCCCTACCCGCTCGCGACGACGAAAGACGTATTCAAAATCTTCGACGATCTTTAAGTCGCCAAAGGATTTTTTGACATGTTCCAGCTCGATGATCTTACTCCCCAGCCGGGCCATACCAATGTTCAACTCTACGTTCGACTCCTTTCGTCCCTGGTTCGCCTTATCCTGTAAATCGTAAAAGGCATCAATGCGATACTGGGCTTTTGTACCCCGGGCTTTGGGTTGCCGCCGCATCCACTCCAGTTCGCGACGGAGCAGGTTTTGGGCTTTATCGACACTCGAGGATTCCGAAGCATGACGTTCCGACTGCCGTTCCAGAAAATAGGAATAGTTGCCCTTGTACCGGTAGATATTTCCCTCGTCCAGCTCCAGAATTTCCGTACACACCCGATCCAGGAAATAGCGGTCGTGCGTGACGAGCAACAGCGTCATATTCGCCGTACCCAGGTAATTTTCCAACCACTCGATCGCTTCCAGATCCAGGTGGTTGGTGGGCTCATCCAGAATGAGCAAATCCGGTTCGTCGAGCAGTACTTTAGCCAGAGCTACCCGCTTCCGCTGTCCCCCCGAAAGCTGTCCTACTTGTTTGTCAAAGTTGGATTCAGCTACGCCGAGTCGGCCCAGTACCTGCTTTACTTTCGACTCGTAATCCCAGGCTTTCTGTACTTCCATCTGCTCGGCAGCGTCGGCCAGTTGCTGATCCGTGCCGTCGATCAGAGCCAGCTCATACGCTCGAATGGCCTGTAGCAGGGGGGTATCCCCCAGGAACAGCGTATCCAGTACCGTCTGGTTTTCATCCAGATTCGGTTGCTGATTCAGATACCCAACCCGTACCTCCTTACGAATACTGACGGTTCCTTCTTCGGCAGTCTGTAAACCAGCCAGTACGTCCATCAAAGACGTTTTTCCTGTTCCGTTTCGACCAACTAGGGCAACTTTGTCGCCCTTACTTAAGCCAAACGTGATATTTCTGAAAAGCCAGCGTTCTCCCGTTGATTTTGAGAGCCCTTCGGCGGATAAATAATTCATGCCTTCCTCGCCTGATTCAACAAATAAAAATCTACTAATACTAAGGCCGCCATCGCCTCTACGATGGGTACGGCCCGGGGTACCACACAGGGGTCGTGTCGCCCTTTGCCCGATACGACGGCCGGATTTCCGTGTACATCCACCGACTCCTGATCCTGCATAATCGTGGCTACAGGTTTGAAAGCTACGCGGAAATAAATGTCTTCCCCGTTCGAAATACCACCCTGAATACCCCCTGAAAGGTTGGTACGCGTGCGTACCTTGCCCATTTCATCGGTATAGTACTCATCGTTATGTTCTGAGCCGTATTGTTCAACGCCTGCAAAGCCAGAGCCGTATTCAAAGCCTTTTACGGCGTTGATGGAAAGCATAGCCTTGCCTAATTCCGCGTGTAACTTGTCAAACACGGGTTCGCCCCAGCCCGCCGGAACGCCCGTACACACGCAGGATACTACGCCGCCGATGCTATCGCCTTTTTTACGGGTTTCGTCAATGTACGCGAACATCTGCTCGGCTACCTCGGGATCGGGGCAACGTACGGCGTTTTCCTCCGCCAGAGCTAGATTCAACTGCTGATAGGGCGTCTCCATTTTCAGCTTGCCTACCTGCGATACGTAGGCCTGAATCGACACACCCAATTGCTGAAGTACCAGTTTCGCCAAAGCTCCCGCTGCCACCCGAGCCGCCGTTTCGCGGGCGGACGAACGTCCTCCACCCCGGTAATCGCGAACGCCGTACTTGGCCGTGTAGGTATAATCCGCGTGCGAAGGCCGGAACTGTTCGGAAATGTGACTGTAATCTTTGGACCGCTGATCTTCGTTCGGAATCATCAAGCCTATGGGTGTACCCGTCGTCTTGCCTTGGAATACCCCCGATAGGACTTGAAACGTATCGGACTCTTTCCGTTGCGTAGTAATGCGGGACTGGCCGGGTTTACGCCGATCCAGGTCCTGCTGAATAAAGGCTTCATCGAAGGTGATTCCGGCCGGACAACCATCGATTACGACACCGATCGCTTTTCCGTGGGATTCACCAAACGTGCTGATTTTAAATAACGTACCGTATGTACTGGACATAAATTCGTACTGTTTGAGGATCAGCTGACCGTAGCCAGCCATCCGAAATAGGAGACAAAACTGTAAACGAGGATCGGCCTAGCCGCGTTTCCCTCGTATGAAAATATACACCATTCCCAAAGCCATAATGGCCAGTATCCCATTCGCCAGACTCAGAATGGTATGCTGAACATTCACGAAGGGCTTCGTACTGTCCAGGTTTTCAAGATTACTGAAGAGCGAACCCGCCAGTGCATCCGAGTCGGTATTGGTAATTTTTTCACCCTGACTTTTCAGAACCACATTCGACTGCCAGTTGACGTAGCGGCCCGTTCGTGGATTGAAAAATATCCAGCGAAAATACATGCTTAACGGGAAGTTTCCGGCCTGTTTGGGAATGATCTGAAAAGTAAAAGTTTTTTCGCCACTCACCCGGCTCCGCCGACGCGTAATGGATTGCTGGATGGTGGGTGGGTAAAAATCAAAAAAGTTATCATTTTCGGGCGTTGGGATCAGAATCGGGGTCAGGTTACCAATCCCGTTTATCGTGATTTTGTACTGAATCGTTTTCCCCGTTTGTACGACCCGGGTACTAAGTTGTTCACGTACCGAATATTCCCCAGTAACGGCCTGATTGCGGCGGGCATCCTGGGGCAGCGGGACGGGACGAATGACAAGAGGTTTACTATGAAACGTCAGAAAAGTCTGTTTTTTCAACTTTTCATCATTCACGCTCATTTTCAGACTTACGGCAGGAAACTGGATCGGCTCCGTATTCAACGGAAAATATACCGCCTGAAATAGCCGATACTCGGTATACTTGCGGCCATTAATCGTAGTTTCAAACACCTGGGGTTCGCCCCGTATACCAAAATTTTCTTCCCAGCAGTTTGCGGGCCGTATCTGCTTGAGAATAGCCCCTAATTGTAGGTTTAAGGCATAAAAACCCATTTCCAGCGGATTGTCATCCGCAACAAAAAAGCCCAAACTCAGGTTAAAGCCTTCGCCCGCGTAGACCTGACTGCGGTTGGAGCTGAGGAGTAAAAACGCAGACGCTTTGGCGTCCGCAGGAGCGGGTTCAACGGCTTCCTCCTCTTCTTCTGACACTGTCTCTTTGGCAAGGGCATCGGTCACAATGACAATTCCACCCATCGATTGAACGGTCTGCCCATTGACATTCATGGTAAATGGCGTGACAGCGTAATTTCCCGGTTGGTTTGGAATATAATTTTGAGTGATGCGTTGTACTATTTCCGTACGATTGCCTACGGTGGTACTGGAAGTAGTAGTGGTGGTACCTCGGCGGCTCATTCCCATGATATCCGGGAAGCGATCGTACTCGCGTTGTTCGCTGCCCGTGATGACTACAGTGATCGTATAGGGCTTGCCGGCAGGTATAGAAGAAGGCCCTAATTCAATGCGAATCGCGTTTTGCTGGGCAAAAACAAAAATTCTTGAAAAAGAACAATAAAAAAGTAGGATAATTAAATATATTTGTCGTGCCTTCATCGTTATAAAGATAGGCCGAAACTAATGGCCCAGCCATTTGTTAAACCTTAAACCAATTATGCCATGTCCATCACGGTATTGGAATATGTCAAGATCATTCTCCAGAAAGTAAGTTTTGACGCTCATTTATTCGAAAAAGAACTGCGTAAAGCCTTACGCCAATTAATTCCTGCTGAAGTTAAAGAACTCAAACAATGGTGCTATACCCTGTTTGGTAAAATATACTACCGCATTTTGCGTCGCTGTTTTGCTACGGTCCGTTTCCGTCGCCTGCGATTTGCCAGAGAATAGTTTGTGATGATTTTAGGGACATTAGAATCCTCGTCGGGTTTCCGACGAGGATTTTTGTTTCTTAGGTAACGTATTTATAATCAGAATATTGAAGAATGCTTATTTCGTAAGAAAGCATTCTTACCCAATGATACGCCAGGTTCTTCTATACGTTATGCGGGGATAAATGTCAGTCGTTCGCCCGTTTTTTCTTCGTTGAATGCTCCATTCGCGTACGCCACGTGACCCGATACGATGGTATGCGTAACGGCGAAGCGGAAATTGTATCCTTCCAGCGGCGACCAGCCACATTGAAAATGCAGGCTTTCTTTCGTAACCAAATTCGGACGGTTTAAGTCTACCAGTACTAGATCGGCCCAGTAGCCTTCGCGGATATAGCCCCGTTTTTCCATCCGGAAACAATCGGCTACGGCGTGTGACATTTTTCGAACGATGGTTTCCAGGGAGATTTTACCGTCCTGATAAAACTCCAGCATCAGTAGCAGCGGATGCTGCACCAGCGGTAAACCTGAAGGAGCCTGCCAGTACGACTGTTGCTTTTCTTCCCAGGTGTGCGGAGCGTGGTCCGTGGCAATCACGTCAATCCGATCGTCGAGCAGAGCCTGTAACAGTTGTTGCTTATGGCCATCGGCTTTAATGGCTGGATTACACTTGATCTGATTGCCCAGGCGTTCGTAATCGCGGGCATCAAACCAGAGGTGGTGCACACAGACTTCCGAGGTGATGTGTTTCTGGTGTTTGAGTTTTACGCTTTCGGCATCGGAATATCCGTAATAGCCTTTGTCAAACAAGGCCGTTTCTTCACCAGTCGTAATATGCAGAATGTGCAAACGAGTACCGTGCTGTTTGGCTAACTCTACTGCCATGGAGCTGGATTTGTAACACGCCTCTTCATTCCGAATTTCGGGGTGGACGCGGGCGGGGGCATCGTCGCCGTACCGTTCCTTGTAAGCCGCTACGTTGGCCCGAATTGTAGCTTCGTCTTCACAGTGCGTAGCGATCAGATAGGGTGCATTCGCAAAAAGTTTGCCCAGCACTACTGGATTATCCACCAGCATATTCCCCGTCGATGAACCCATGAAAATTTTTACACCGCACACCTGCGTAGCATCCGTCCGCATGACCTCGTCGTAATTGTCGTTCGAGGCTCCCATGAAGAAGGAGTAATTAGCCAGGGAACTACGACTGGCGATCGCGTACTTATCGGCCAGTAATTCCTGCGTGAGTGCATTCGGGACCGTATTAGGCATTTCCATAAAGCTCGTCACACCACCGGAAACCGCCGCCCGGGCTTCTGATCGGATGGTCGCTTTGTGCGTAAGGCCCGGTTCTCGGAAGTGTACCTGGTCGTCAATGACGCCGGGTAACAGATACTGACCTTTGGCATCAATGACCCGATCGGCGTTCAATCCGGAAAGGCCCGTACCAATTTTTTCAATGAGCCCATCTTTGATGAATACGTCCGCCGGACGAATCTGTCCTTCGTTGACCAGCTGAACGTTGAGAATGAGAAGTGAAGACATAAGAAGGTCTGGCTAAAAAGATGCCCTGTATGCAAGCAGACAGGGCATCCGGAAAGTATTCAAAAGAACTTATCGTTGTTGCTGGATTTGAGCAAACTCCTTGGCGAAATACGTCAGAATAATCTTTGCTCCCGCCCGTTTGATGGACGTCAGCGTTTCAAGCATTACCCGATCGCCGTCGATCCAGCCTTTTTGGGCGGCGGCTTTGATCATGGAGTATTCACCCGAAATATTGTACGCGGCAATGGGCAGGGCGAAGTTGTCATTCAGCATCTTGATGATGTCCAGATACAGCATAGCGGGCTTCACCATCAGGTAATCGGCTCCTTCGGCGTAATCCAGTTCGGCTTCAATCAAAGCTTCCTTGATGTTGGCCGGATTCATCTGATACGTCTTTTTGTCACCAAACTTGGGAGCAGACTCCAGGGCATCCCGGAAAGGACTGTACAGAGCCGACGCGTACTTGGCCGTATACGACATGATCGCTACTTTCGAAAATCCGGCGTCATCGAGTTTCTCCCGCAGGTACCCAACCCGACCGTCCATCATATCCGAAGGGCCGAGAATGTCCGCACCCGCCTGAGCCTGAGCAACGCCCATTTTACCCAGGTATTCCAGCGTTTCATCGTTCAGAATCTCACCATTCTCAACGTACCCATCGTGCCCATCCGAGCTGTAAGGGTCCATAGCTACGTCCGTCATGACCACTACATCCGGGTACTTACTCTTCACCGCATGAATGGCTTCCAGATACATGCTACCCTCCCGCCAGCTTTCACTGGCGTACTTATCTTTTTTGGATTCATCCAGACCAGGAAATAAATCAAAAGCTTTGATGCCTAAATCCTGGCACTGGCCAATTTCATCCAGCAAATTATCCAGCGAATGCCGATACACACCCGGCATGGAAGCTACTTCCCGTTTTACATTTTGTCCTTCCACCACAAAAACTGGCAGAATGAGATCATTTACCGAAACGCTCGTTTCTTCAACCAACGCTCGCACCGTGGCACTCGTACGCAACCGACGGGGACGACGTAATATATGCATAGCTACTACAGGATACGTGAAAAACTGCCGCAAAGGTACGGCTCCTATGGTTTGAGAAGGAGAGAAAAGTTGAAATCGTTCGGGTTACTTCATAAAAGCGGCGATGGCGTACCCAATCATAACCAGACACAAAACGACCTTCATAAACATCCCCGCCATGAAGCCCAGAAAGGAACCAAACGCGGCCCGCATGGCTTTGCCCGAAGCCATACCACCGTACATTTCACCACCCATCGCTCCGACAAAAGCTCCCACAAACATCCCGCCGGGAATGGGCAGAATTAAACCCAGGATGAGTCCAATCGTAGTGCCATACGTGCCGTAGGTGGTACCCCCAAATTTTCGCACGCCCCAGATGGGCACCAGATAATCCAGTACGGCAATGATGAACGTAACGATCCCGAGAACAATGAGGGTGGTAGAAGAAAACGTGGCTCGTCCTGACCAGTGCAATAGTAACAATCCTAAAAAACTCAACGGTGGACCGGGTAAAGGCAGTACGGCTCCGGCCAAACCAACGAGTAGGGCCAGTACGCCCAAAATGACTAATAAAATTTCCATACGTTTTTAGAGGTTATTGGCCTGAAAATAAAAAAAGCCATCCGTTCGGGATAGCTTTTTCACAAAAAAAGAAGTACCAAGCTTAACTGACCGGCTTGACCAAGTTCAGTTTTTCGATGGCTTTTTCGGAAGCCGACTGCTCGGCTTTCTTTTTATTGAACCCGGTACCCGTGGCGAATACTTCGTTATCGACCATGAGTTCGGCAATGAATTCCTTATGTCGGGCGGAGCCTTTTTCCGTTACTTCAAAGCGAAGGTCGCGGCCTTCCCGCTGAGCCCATTCAATGATCTGAGACTTGTAATTGATATTGGTTTCCACTACTTTATCCAGATCGAAATAACTGGAAAGCAGTCGTTTCAAAATGAATTTCCTGGTGAACTGAAATCCTTTATCGAGGTAAATCGCTCCCACAAATGCTTCCAGAGCATCGCCGTACATGGATGTACGGGCCAGTACCGTCCGGCGGTTGGGGTCGTATTCCACTAGCGTATCCAGTCCAAGTTTACGAGCCACTAGATTAAGTGATTCCCGATTCACGATCCGGGAGCGGATTTCGGTCAGGAAACCTTCGTCTTTGTAAGGATACTTTTTGAAGAGATACTCGGCCACTACCATGCCCAAGACGGCATCGCCCAGGTATTCGAGCCGTTCGTTGGAAAGTCGGACATCTTTGCCATTCAAGGGCTTACTTACCGATGTATGCATAAATGCCAGTCGGTACAGTTCCACATTGGACGGACGAGTACCGATAAGCGTAGCTACCGCTTTCTTCAGCTTTTTATCCTTGTCGGATGGTGATCTGAAAAACTGGGTCAGAGGGTCAAAGACCGTAGAAACGAATAGCGGTAGCAGCACAGTGTACAAAATTTATTGGCTGAGCCGTAGGTCAGCAACCCACGGCTCAACCCGACTATACTTTCTTGAAAACAACGCAAGTGTTGTGTCCGCCAAAACCAAAAGTGTTGCTAATAGCCACTTCTACCTTCCGGGCTTGGGGCTCATTGAAGGTAAGGTTTAAATTTGGATTAATATCAGGATCATCCGTAAAATGGTTGATCGTGGGCGGTATCAACTGATTTTTAATCGCTAGAATCGCAGCTACGGCTTCAATGGCAGCCGCTCCTCCTAACAGGTGACCCGTCATAGATTTCGTGGAACTGATATTCAGCTTGGTAGCATGTTCGCCGAACAAACGCTCAATGGCTTTTAGTTCCTGCGGATCGCCGATGGGCGTGGATGTACCGTGGGTGTTAATGTAATCAACTGATTCCAGGGGCAATTCCGCGTCTTCCAGAGCCAGCTTCATACACATGTAGGCACCGCGTCCGTCGGGATGGGGAGCTGTAATGTGATAAGCGTCGGATGACATACCGCCACCCATGATTTCGCAGTAGATTTTTGCTCCACGGGCTACGGCGTGCTCGTACTCTTCCAGAATCAGAGCGGCTCCACCTTCACCCAATACAAAACCTTCGCGGTCTTTGTCGTAGGGACGGGAAGCCGTGGCGAAATCGTCATTGCGTTCGGAAAGGGCTTTCAGAGCGTTAAATCCGCCTACACCCGCCTGCGTAACAGCTGCTTCCGATCCACCGGATACACAGATATCCATCTTACCCAAACGAATGTAATTAAATGCGTCGATCAGAGCGTTTCCTGAAGAAGCACAAGCGGATACGGTAACATAGGTAGGTCCACGGAAACCGTGACGGATGGAAATCAGTCCCGCCGAGCTATCCGCAATCATTTTGGGGATAAAGAAGGGATTGAACCGGGGATTTCCGTCACCACCGCCAAAGTTCAGTACTTCATCCTCAAACGTTTTGAGTCCACCAATACCTGCACCCCAGATCACGCCGATCCGATCAAGGTCTACTTTTTCTTTATCGATGCCCGCGTCAGCAATCGCCTCATCGGCGGTTACGACGGCGTACTGGGTAAACCAGTCCATCTTGCGGGCCTCTTGGCGAGGAATGTACGCCTGTACGTCAAAGTTTTTTACCTCACAGGCAAACTTGGTACGGAAACGGGTGGCATCGAATCGCGTGATGAGATTGGCACCGCTGACGCCTCGGGTAAGTCCGTCCCAGTATTCCTCTACCGTATTTCCTATGGGGGTAAGAGCTCCTAGTCCAGTGACAACAACTCGCTTCAATTGCATAGCGTAATAGTTTTATAATCAGGTCCGATGATTGGCTTGCCTCTTTTTGCGTAGAGATTGTTTAGCAAGAAAAATCCGAACCAATAGAATCAAAAAAATGTGCTAATCCGAAAAGAGGCACCGAAATGCCTTTTTCCAAATTAGCACCGCTGATAGATGTTACTTACTTGGCGTGTTCTTCCAGATAGGCAACAGCCTGACCGACCGTCGTGATCGTTTCAGCCTGATCGTCGGGAATAGACACATTGAATTCTTTTTCAAATTCCATGATGAGTTCCACGGTATCGAGCGAGTCAGCCCCGAGGTCATTCGTAAAGCTAGCTTCCGGCGTCACTTCCGACTCCTCCACGCCCAATTTGTCAACGATAATCTGCTTGACTTTAGCCGAGATTTCTGACATTGTGTTTGAGTGATTTGGTTCAAAAAACGTCGCAAAGAAAATTACTTGAATGCAGATTGTCAAACATATTTTTCAGAGCGAGCGTTTATTAAAAAAATTTTTCGGTTTTAAAATTCGATTAAATCGGCATTGATTTGCTTTTTCCTCCCCTTTTCTAATACAATTCTAATCCATAAAAAAAGAGAAAGTCGATCTGACTTTTCTCTTTTCAGTCGGATACAGAAAGGAATTTCTAATCGTTCGAAACTTGGCTAGCTCCTGAGGTATTGGCAGTTACGGAGGGATGACCCCGATACCGCACCTGACTGGCTCCGCTGGCATCGGCCAGTAATTTCTCGGTTACGTAGATGCGAGCCGAGCTAGCTCCGGAAACATTTACGTTTGCCTGACCAACTTTAAATTCTTCGCCTTTAAAAATGGTAGCCCCCGAAATTTTTCCGTCCAAACTTTCCGCATTTCCGTTTAAAGTAACCTGCGAAGCACCCGACAAATCCATTTGTACCTGTTTGGCCCGCGTATCAATGCTGACCTGAGAAGCTCCGGAAATGTCAATATTCATCCGATTTTGGCTACCGAAACCAGCTACTTTGGCCTGGGAAGCTCCGCTGAATCGTACCCCCGTCAGGGCGGGCATGGTAATGTGGACGTGTACCCGCTGGCGGTTATTTGAACGCCGGTGCATTTCCCGGTATCGAATCCGAAGTTGACCGCTGCTCACATTGGCTTCCAGCTCGTCGAGGTCTTTCTGTTCGCCTTCTACTTCTACTTTAAAACTACCCGGCTTCACGTCAATGATAAAGGCTGAACCTAAATCCAGGCGGTCAAAATTACTGAGATTGAATGTTTTTCTGGTTTGTGCTCCCACTGAAGTAGTAACTAGCAGGGCCAGGAAAAAGAATACGGAAGTCAAGAATTTCATGTGCTTCACAGGTTTCATGGTGAGTGTGTGATGGAAAGATGTTTTCGCTTAAAGATTTGTTGCATAGCGAATTAAAAAATACCGGACTTTTGTAGCTGCCGAAAGAATCCGTATCTTTGCGGCTCATTTCGGCAACCGCTCGACCTGTGGGATTCGATGTTGCCGATCTATCAATGAGTTAGACCATTTTAACAAAACTCTTTCAGAGGTCATGAGTGATCTGATCAAACTGGTGGAAGCTGATAATTCAGCTCGCCGGACCGACATCCCCGATTTCAAATCTGGCGATACGCTTAATGTTCACGTAAAAATTCGTGAAGGAAATAAAGAACGTATCCAGGTTTTCACTGGTGCGGTAATTCAACGCAAAAATTCTGGTACGAATGGCGAAACGTTTACGGTACGTAAAGTATCTAATGGCGTTGGCGTAGAGCGTATTTTCCCCCTTCTTTCGCCCAACATCGACAAAATCGAAGTGGTACGTCGCGGTCTGGTACGTCGTGCTCGTCTGTACTACCTGCGTGGCAAACAAGGTAAGGCTGCCAAAATCAAAGAAAAGAAAAAATAGCCTTGAGCTACTCCCTTTTAAAGGTCGTTCTTGTACAGAACGACCTTTTTTTGTACCCATTCGGAAGTTTTACGCTTTCCTTCTTTATTTTTACCATCCTTGCCTATACTGAATTTAGCTATTCCTCTCTAGACACATGAAAATTGACTCACATCAGCACTTCTGGCAGTATGATCCCATTCGGGATGCCTGGATTACCCCCGCCATGCAGGCCATCCGTCGGGATTTTTTTCCGGAAGACCTCCAACCATTACTTGATAACACCGGTATTGATGGCACTGTAGCCGTACAGGCCGACCAATCGGAAGCTGAAACGGAATTTCTGCTTACGCTGGCGGAGCAACATAATTTTATCAAGGGTGTCGTAGGCTGGGTGGACTTACGGTCGGAAACGCTGAGCGAACGCCTGGACTATTTCAAGGCATTTCCCAAACTCAAAGGTTTTCGTCATGTCGTACAAGCGGAACCCGATGATCTGTTTCTGCTCCGGACGGAGTTTATGGAAGGCGTGCGTACCCTTGGCGAATATGGTTATACGTATGATATATTGATTTACCCGAAACACCTCCCCGTCGCCCGCGAACTGGCTACGCGTCTGCCCTATAACCGATTCGTGGTCGATCACGGAGCCAAACCCCTGATTAAGCAGGGCGAACTGGAAAAATGGACAGCCGATATTCAGTCGTTGGGTAAACGCGAAAATGTTTGCTGCAAGGTATCTGGATTAGTGACGGAAGCCGACTGGGAAAAATGGTCGCTTAAACAGCTTCGCCCCTATCTGGACGTTATTTTCGAGTCCTTCGGTACTTCCCGTACCATGTTTGGTTCCGATTGGCCCGTTTGTCTGGTTGCTTCCGCTTACGAACGCTGGGTAGAGATACTAAACGAATACATGGAACCGTTTTCGGAAACTGAAAAAGCTCAGTTCTGGGGAATCACGGCTACTGAATTTTATAGTTTATAAGGTTATCTTACTACGATTAGGCTCTTTTGGTATAGTCAGGCTTGGTATCGTTACTAAGCGACAGATCCCTTAAGAACATTTAACGCATTCGTAATGAATCTAAACCTAACGAATAAAGTCATCATTGTTACGGGCGGTGCCAAAGGCATTGGCGAAGGAATTAGTAAAGTGTTGGCTGCCGAAGGAGCGATTCCGGTCATTATTGGTCGTAGTGAGTCCGATAATTTGAAAACAGTAGCAGCGATTGAAGCGGCGGGCGGTCAGGCCTTTCAGGTACCTGCCGAATTGACCCAGCCCAGCGAATGCGAAAAGGCCGTTCGATTGACGCTGGAGAAATTTGGGGTTATCGACGGACTGGTCAATAACGCCGGAGTAAACGATGGAGTAGGTCTGGAAAATGGCACTTATGAAGACTTTGTAGCTTCGTTGCACAAAAACCTGATTCATTACTACCTGATGGCTCAGTATGCGTTGCCTGCTCTGAAAGCATCGCAGGGGGCCATTGTCAACATTGGTTCGAAAACGGCTGAAACGGGTCAGGGAGGCACGTCTGCTTATGCCGCCGCGAACGGAGGCCGGAATGCCCTTACCCGCGAATGGGCCGTTGAACTGCTCAAATACAATGTTCGGGTCAACGCAGTGATTGTAGCCGAAAGCTGGACGCCCCTGTACGAACGCTGGATCAATGGCTTACCGAACCCGGAAGAAAAACTCAAGGAAATTACCCGCAATATTCCCTTACAGCAACGCATGACCACTACTGAAGAACTCGGTACTACGGTCGCCTTTTTGTTATCCAACAAATCCAGTCATACGACCGGTCAGCTCATCCACGTGGATGGTGGCTACGTACACCTGGATCGGGCTCTGGCGAATGCTTAATTAGGGAAGTTTAAAGGTTTCAGGAGGTTTAAAGTTTGAGAAGGGTTGGAGAAGTTTAATGATTAAGGTTTGAAAGGACTCGCGGTCTGAAACGACGGAATTTAGTAACGTTCTAGGTTAATACCTGCTTACAAATGGTTAGAGGCTGTATCCTGCCGTAAATCCATAGTTGCTGCACGCGTCAAACTTCACACTTATCAAACCTCAAACTATTCAAACTTTAAACCCTTTTAAACCTCCTACAATCCTAAACGTCACCACCTCCTTACACTGCTTTTCATTTTCCCTCTAATCCTTCCTTTCATGGCACTTGGACCATCGTCTGAAAAAGTAAAAATTAAAGATGGCTCGGCTTCTGGCAGTTATCTGATTCCCTTTGCTCTGGTTACGAGCTTGTTTTTCTTATGGGGCCTTGCCAACTCGCTGAATGGCTCGCTGATCAAGCAATTTCAGATTGCTCTGGACTTAAGCCGTTTTCAGGCGGGTATTGTTGATTTCGCTTTTTATCTGGGCTATTTCTTCATGGCTCTCCCGGCGGGATACGTCATGCGAAAGTTTGGCTACAAAAAAGGAATTCTCTTTGGCCTGATTCTGTACGCGGCCGGAGCTTTTCTGTTTTACCCCGCCGCTAGTGCTCGCGTGTACGGTTTCTTCCTCTTCGCTTTGTTCATGATTGCCAGTGGCATTGCCTTTCTGGAAACGGCAGCAAACCTGTACGTAACGGTATTGGGCGATCCGGAAACGTCAGAATGGCGGTTGAATTTCTCCCAGTCTTTCAATGGGATCAGTCTGATCTTAGGGCCTATCATTGGAGCGTTGTTCATTTTCTCCCAAACCGAGTACACGCCTGAAATGCTGGCAGCCATGCCCGCGGCCGAAGTAGAGGCCATACGCGTACAGGAAGCTCTCTCGGTGCAGGGACCTTATCTGGCCATTGGCTCCATCGTAGCTTTTGTTGCTTTGATCTTTGCGGTAGTGAAAATGCCAGAAGTGGGGGCAGAAGAAGAAAAATCAGCCGGAAAAATCTCCATTACGCACCTATTCCGTCACAAACACCTGGTATACGGGATTATTGCTCAATTCGCCAACGTAGGTGCTCAGTCCGTGCTCTGGGGCTATTTCGTGGACTTCAAGCTGGATTTCTCCCGGGAAACTCACTGGGTTCTGGCCGAAGGCTGGATGAAAATCATCAGCAGTGTCAGTGGCCTCGATGCCTCTTCGCTTTCCAATACCCAGATCGCTGGCTTCCATGCTTCGTTTGCACTGGTACTGTTCATGCTGGGTCGGTTTGTGGGAACTTCACTCATGACCCGGATGCCCGCCCAACGTGTACTTACGATTTACTCCATCGCCGCTGTGGCTTTCGTAGCCGTTGCTGGCCTTGCGGGTGGCCTGGTCGCCGTGATTTGCCTGAGCATGACCTACTTCTGCCAGTCCATCATGTTCCCGACCATTTTCGCCCTAGCAACCAAAAACCTGGGTGTTGAAGCAAAGATGGCCTCCTCCTTAGTGATCATGAGTATCGTGGGCGGAGCGGTGCTACCCCTGGTAGCGGGGTTGCTTTTCCCATCCGGAGCCGCCATGGCCTTGCTGGTGCCCTTTGTCTGCTTTGCTTATGTCGTATTTTTTGCCATCAAAGGCTACAAAGCTGATTAGTAGTCGAGATTCGTTTCCTAATTTATCGCCAGAAGCCGGACCCCCACCGGCTTCTGGTCATTTAGAGCTTTCCTTCTATCTAAATTTTTCTTAAAGCCGATCCTTTCCCCCTATCTTTGTGTTTATATAGATAGTTTGCTATAGTCTGTTTTCCATTTGTTTAAGAAAGTAGTAGCTTTTTCTACCTACCCTTCCTATCCTGACCGAAAGCGTAGACGATTATGGGGCCGTGAATCGTTCCATTAGAGAACCGCAAACTTGAACACTAAAAACTGAAAACTAAATCGAATGAGTGGATGGATTATGGCTGGGCAGTTACTGCTGGGCCTTTCGATACTGGTAGGTTTACACGAGTTTGGCCACTTCTTCTTTGCCAAGCTTTTCAAAATCCGCGTCAACAAGTTTTATATCTTTTTTGATTTCCTTTTCCCTCTGCCTAACGTTGCCAATTTTGCCCTTTGGAAGAAGAAAATTGGTGATACGGAATATGGTATTGGCTGGTTCCCCCTAGGAGGTTACGTTCAGATTGACGGGATGGTGGATGAAACGCAGGAAGCCAATCAGCTGGCTTCTGAACCCCAGCCCTGGGAATTCCGCTCCAAACCCGCTTGGCAACGTCTGCTGGTCATGTTGGGAGGAATCATTGTCAACGTCATCACGGGAATTATCATTTTCTCATCCCTCTCGTACCAGAACGGATACAATTACATTCCCGTGTCCGAGGTAAACAAGAACGGGATTGTAGCGGGCGAACTGGCTCAGGAAATTGGGCTGCGTACGGGCGATAAAATTCTGAAAGTAAATGGTCAGCCGATCGAAGATTTCCGTCAGGATGTAGTAGGTCAGGTTCTGCTCGAATCCAACAGCAATTATACCGTCCAACGGGATGGCAAAGAGCTGGTCATTCCGATCCGAAACGATTTGGCGGGCCTGCTGGCTCGGGATAACAACCCCGAACGTTTCATCAGCACCTTCGCCACTCTGGGCGAAGTGGTGAAAGTAGCCGAACCGGAAAAACCAGGTTTGTTTGCCAAGATTCTAGGCGAGAAAAAGCAGAACTTACCAGCCTACGAAGCGGGTATGAAGGAAGGCGACAAAGTCGTTAGTATCAATGGAAAGCCCCTGACTTATTACCACGAATTTTCTCAAACGGTAGCGGCCAATAAAGGCAAAGTTATCGACGTGATGGTTGATCGGAAGGGTAAGATGCTGACGCTTAAACCCCGCGTGACTCCCGAAGGTAAACTGATGGTTTTCCTGAATCGGACGCCTTTACAGACGCCGGCTCACGTGGATTACAATTTTGGCCAGGCTGTAGCAGCGGGTACCTACGATGCCTTCGACGTAGTAGCGAAAAACGTAAAAGGTTTTGGTAAGATTTTTAAAGGTGAAGTAGCCGCTAGTGATGCCATCAGTGGCCCTGTAGGAATCAGTAAACTATACGGTGAAATCTGGGATTGGAATCACTTCTGGACGGTAACGGGTCTGCTTTCGATGGCTTTGGCCTTTATGAATGCCCTGCCGATTCCGGCCCTCGACGGTGGTCACGTTATTTTCCTGCTTTATGAAATGATTTTCCGCCGGGCTCCTTCGGAAAAATTCCTCGAACGGGCCCAACAAATTGGTACCATTTTGTTGCTAGGCTTGATGGTCTTTGCGATTGGTAATGACTTGTTTAAGTAAATGATGAAGTGTCTAAACCTGCGGCCCTGGCTGAGCGTAGTACTGATGTTGGCCTGCGTACCGTTGTTTTCTGCCTTTCACCGGCATAAACATGATTTCCACAACAGCCTCACCGAAATGCGTTATGATGCTCGGAACAAGGTGTTTGAAGTAGAAATCAAGTTGTTTACCGATGATCTGGAAACGGCATTGAATAAAGGTCGGACGGGAGCTAAAATCCGTATTCAAGACAAGGATCAGAATGATCGGCTGGTTGAAGCGTATATCCGTAAGCACTACAAGTTTTTAAACGCGGCTGGTCAGGCGAAAGCTTATCAGTACGTTGGAAAACAGAATGAAGTCGATGCCACCTGGATTTTTGTGGAAATGCCCTTTACGGAGAACATTAAAGGCTGCAAGCTTCAGCAATCGGCTCTAACGGATATTTTCGATGATCAACAAAACATTGTCAATTTGACCTTTGGCTCCGAGAAAAAGTATTTCCTTTTTAATGAGAAAATACCAACTCGGGTGATTGAATAGTACTTATCATACTGATAAAAAAGAGGCGGACTGATTGTATCAGTCCGCCTCTTTTTTATCAGTATTTTCAGCTACCTCCCAAATCAAACTTACTCCTTCACCAGCCGTCCCCCTCGCAGTAGCTCATACACCTTTTCAATATCCGGGTCCTGATTTGCCAGCAGATCGATTGCGGTAAAAGTGATTGGATGATCGGGAATCACGCCGTGCCCTTCGTTTGGATCGGTTACGGCCGTTAAGGCTTTGAAAAGCGGAAAACGGATGCGTAAATGACTTTGCGGTAAGGTTAGATAAGGGATGGTCCAGGCCGTACAGCCATTGCGGCCCCCACCCGTCTCACGACCAATGATGACAGCTCGTTTCCAGAACTGTAAATTAGCAGCGGTAATGGAAGAAGCCGAAAAAGAGCCTCCGTTGGTTAGAATATACATATCACCGTGGTAACCGTACTTGCGAATGGGCTTTTGCGTACGCGTAGCATGGCGAATAATCCGCCGGCCATCGGGCAGCGTTTTTGCCACCACTTTCAACATGAAGGTACGGGCCAATCGCTCATTGGTATAACGATTATACGTAGATGAATACGGCAGGCTTTCCACGGACTGATACGCCTGAAAAGGCTGATCCATCACGTACCGCATCAGCAAATTACTGGCAGCCACCCGCCCACCCCCATTGTTACGTAAATCCAGCACTAGGTGTTGTATATGATTGCGTTCAATCTGCCGGAACAATCGCCGAAATAACCGACGGTAATTATTGATACTAAACGTATTTAAATCCAAAATAGCCAAACTGGAATCCCGTGAAGAAATTGATAAACGGGCATGCCGGTTACCATACGTTTTTGCCGGTGCGAGTGCGGGCACGTTAGCTGGCCGAACCTGTCCCGTTACGGGCCGAACGGATGCTACAACGGCTCCTTTAGGCTTTTCCTCTTTTTTCCACTGAATCTGGTACGTTTTTTCCCGCTTTAGCGAATCCAGTACCGTTACATCGTAGGTCTCTTTTTCGCCGTACCAGTAGCGGTAATACGTTGGGAAATTATTTAGAATCGTAGTATTCTTGAAGGTCTGATTATACCCATCCGAAATCACCAGGCTCCGTAAGGTATGGTACACTTCACGGGCGGGGCGGCCATCAATTTTTACCAATTCTTGTCCTTTCCAAAGCTCGGGCTGGTTACTAAAATTGGAGGAAACGAAAATTCGGTCGGTCATTTCAAACACACTCAATGGAAAATCCTTGGGCGTATGGTGTTTCCGCCAACGTTCAAAGCTTCTCGAACCTCGTACATTCGTATGCCCACAATGGATGAGCTCAACCAGAGGATCAAGCTGACGCCGAAATTCCATTTCTGTCATGGGGCGATTCAAGTTCTGTGCGGTCGCGTCAAATGCCGAATCGAGTTTCGCTTTCGAGGTATACCAGTACAATCCCGGATGTCCCGCCTCCAGGCTGGCTCGCATAATCTGGAAATCTTTCTGTAATTGTTGCGGCTGATACGTACGCTGGGGCGAATACGATCGCGGAGAGCAGGCGGATAGTGCCACTCCAATCAACAACCAACTAAACAGACTTTTCATAGATAGCCGGAATAAAGTTTTACGCAGCAATGTATGCAAAGTAATGGCGTAACTTTTTTCGGAGAAACTGCTTATCATCTTAAGAAAATTCTTGCTCCTTAACCCTGAGAGTCAGCCACTAAGGCAGAGTAAAAGTACAAATTCTTAACACGTTTGGAACCGATTAATTCCAAACGGTCTTAATTTTATATAAACGAAATCAACCCCAAAAAGGTATGGCGACGGCGAATCTCACTTTGATTGAAGCCCTGC
>NZ_JBMDWJ010000271.1:0-10465 GCF_048595215.1 Siphonobacter sp. | reverse complement strand
AGATCATGAAATTGCTCAACATCGTAGGTATCATTCAGTTGCCCCAAGAAAAAGGACGCACGCAAAAGTTCATGAAAAAGAAACAGCTGGCCAAAGCTTCGTAAGGCTTGTTTTAGATGCAACTAGGAGCAGAAGTGATTGATCACTTCTGCTCCTATCGTTTTGTATACTTGGGTAGATTGATACGTATTGATTTAGCAGTTAGTAAGTTGAAAACGCGTACTTTCTTTTGATTGCCTACGTCGATCGTCGCCGATTCAGTAAGCTACTAACGAACAGTGGTATACGCACCGAAACCTGACTTTCTTCAGGTTTCGTGTCATAGGCTCTATGAAATAGTTCTTGACTATTTTCTTTTAGCGGTGATCGATTAAGAACCTGATCACTTCATCCTACCCCTCATGGAATGGTTAGTCGTGAAGAGGCCCAGCCCGCAAGACTTAAGAGCTATCAACCAGCCGTACCTACGCGACGACACTCGTTCTGTAAAAACAGCCCGAGAGTTTATCACTTCCGGGCTGTATAAGAAAAAAGTTCAGACTATCTTATTTACGCATCTTCCGAACCAGCGTTACGATTTTTTCAATAATCGCTCCAATGACTAAGCCACCCAAGGCACTAGCCACCACTTTCGCCACCCAGGCTAATGCGGGTACGTCCGCCAGTGCGTGCTCAATGGCCTCCAGGCCGTGATGCAGTACGGGGATTCCGTGCGAAATAATCTCCGCCCCTACCCACAACATGGCCGCGGTACCAACGTACCCCAAAACGGTTAAGAAACGGGGCATAAACCGAATCAATCCAAACCCTATTTTACGAATCGCAGAAGGTCGGTTTTCCCGAGCCATGTATACGCCCAGATCATCCGCTTTCACCAGTAAGGCTACGAATCCATATACCGCTACGGTAATGAAAATCGCTACGAAAAACATAACTGCAATCTGCGTTACCAGGGGCTGATCCGATACGGTACCGTACGTAATGGCAACGATTTCTGAAGAGAGAATAAAGTCGGTTTGTACGGCTCCTTTAATCCGGGTTTTCTCCAGCTCTTCGGGTGTAATGACGCTGAGCTCATCCTCCGAATCACCGTGTGCATCGTGTGAGCTAAACATACTATGTACCTTCTCGTAGCCTTCAAAACACAGATACGCTCCCCCCAACATCAAAATGGGCGTGATGATCCAGGGAGCGAAAAAACCCAGGAGCAGGGCTACTGGCGTAAGGATGAATACCTTATTAATTAATGATTTTTTTGCGATCTGATAAATGATCGAGACTTCACGGGAGGGGTCTAGTCCTACCACGTATTTGGGGGTTACGGCGGTATCGTCAATGACGACACCCGAAACTTTCCCCGTACTTTTAGCGACTTGGGTAGGAACGTCGTCCAGGCTGGCGGCACTGGCTTTTACCAGGGCTGCAACGTCATCTAAAAGGGCTAGCAATCCAGTTGCCATTAGTGATGGTTTAAGGGTGATGAATCGTTTCGGCTTTGTACAGGACTTGTTATTAACTCGCCTCCCCGAACTCCTAGTGATTCTGTTGTTTTGGCTTAAAAGAATGGGCCTGTTTCAAAAACGCCCCTCTTTCCACAAAATGAGCCCAAGAGAAGTCGAAGCTTGTTTCCTGAATTACCGAAAGATTCGGGGCGAAGATACAGGGTAAAGTCGTATACTTATCTTGCTTTATGGGCCCTACGGCTACTTTTCGTGAAGATACGGGGGAATTTATGGTCCAGTGGTAAGTGACGGTACTTAGCTCCGTAAAGACGCTGGAGTAGAGCCTACGCTAAACGAGGAGCAGATACAGGGCTCCGGCAATCAGAGCGGCAATGAGCGTATTTAAAAAATTTACGGCATCGTTAGAGAGGTAGGCTTTTCGTTCCCAGGCAGCTCCCAGCACCGAATCCGCCAAATTGCCTAGTATTCCGGCTATCCAGACGACTCCCACCAGAAGCCCCCAGCCCTGCCCCAGGATGTACAGACCCGTTATGATCGTACTACCCCCTACACCAGCCAAGGTTCCTTCCAGGCTTATGACGCCGTCCAGCCCCCGGGTATCGGGTTTTAAGGTAAGAATATTGTAATAACTTCGACCATATATATTACCGAGTTCAGAAGCAAAGGTATCCGCCGTAGCCGAAGCAAAACTGGCGGCCAGCATGAGTTGAAAGAGTTCAGTCCGGGCGGGATAGGCCCAACTCAACAAGCCCATTAGTCCAGCTACCCCACCGTTGGCCAAGGCCTGACTGGCTTTCCGTCGCCCCTTATTCGCTTCGGCCAATCCCAGGGCTGCTTTATCACGAAACCGGAATGAGCTTACCAGCGATCCCAGTACAAAAAAGGCTCCTAGCATACTCAGCCCCATCAAACCGGCTCCCGAATAAATGGCCCAGCCCAATATACCCCCGGTCAAAGCACCCAGAACCGTTAACTTGCCAGCTTTGACGCTCAACCACATACCCACTCCTAAAAAGACAACTACGGCCCAGGCTTGTATACTCACGCTTGATGGATGATTAGTTCATACAGATTCTCAGCTCCTGGAATGGTAGACCATCCTTGGAGCTGAGCTGCAAATTGGCATCCTTGCTTCGAAAAATCAAATGGCTTTTCATTTCTTCAACCAAACGAATAGCTGGTATCTTACAGAAGAGTAGTAGTTCAAAAATTCGCCTGACCAAGTACGCCCCCCTAACCGCCGTACAGGTTTGTATCCTGGAAGCAAAAAATCCTATTGCATACCAACGAGCCAACGATTTTCGACGAACCTAAGCCACGGATTTTCTGCCTAGTTCAAGCCAATATTTATCCTTTCATTTCTACTAATGGCAGATCATTTAGCAAGTGTTTGAAGAACTCTCTTCGAGTGACATGTAAATAAATACGTTTTAATAATTTTCGTTACTAAGTAAATATTTATAAGTAAAACATGCAGCTAACTAATCTAAGTTATAAAAGTACATGTACTTAATTACACTAAATGTAGTAGCGATAGCTGTAAGCTTTATAAGACTAGTACATAAAATGGTTCATTAGTTTTTCATAGAACCTAGCGATTTCTACGAATAGGTTTTTGGATGGAAAGCAAGGCCGATTAGCGTCCTCCAGCATCGTCATTACGAATTTTACGACCCTGTTTGCCAACGGCAGTCATTTGACCAAACCGCCATTCAAAGGCTAGTCGGGCCGAACGGTTCACAAAAAAGGATTGTGACGTTGATACAAACGTGGGAGAAACCTGCCGGTACGTTTGCCGCACTCCCTGATTGAAAGGATTATTTACTCCCAACGTTAAGCTGGCTTTTTTCTCCCAGAATTCCCGTTTGAGAGCGAAGCCGTACCAATAAAAGCTTGAACCGGTTCCCTGAATATTGATCCAGCCCGAGTTAAAATTACCGTTGGCCTGAAAGGTATAGTTTTTAGGTAATTTATACGTACTATTAACATTAATATTCGCTACCGTGCCAGAATTACTCTGTTGAAGACTGGGGCTATACAGATCGACGTATCGAACGTCTATCCCTCCATTCAACGTCCAGCTCTTATTGACTTGTCCCGACAGATTTACGTTTAGTCCTAAGGACTTTCGCTGGGCAATATTTTCGGGTTTACTCACTGAAATGCCCGTATCATCCACCCTTCGAATGTACTCAATGGCATTGTTTGTCAGCCGTCCGTACAGGGCTGAATTAATTGATAAAGCCGAGGAGGTCGTTTTGCTATGTCCTAATTCTACGCCGTGGTTGAGTTCGGGTTGCAAATACGGATTACCCGTTTGCAGGTTTCTCGGGTCACTGGAATTAACCCAGGGATTCAGATTCCAAAGCTGCGGACGTTGAATGCGTTGCGTATAACTGGCCTTAAACGTATGGGTACGGAAAGTTTTTGATAGGGTAAGACTTGGAATCAGATTCGTGTACGCGTTGGCTAAGCTCGTCTTTGTGCTTAAAAAATCGCCTGAGATGGCCGTATGCTCTAGTCGTGTACCCAGGTTAAAACTTAGCTTAGATTTAGTTTCTGCCCGAAGGGCCAAATAACCCGCGTAGACGCTTTGCTGATACTTAAAATCATTGGATTGACTCGGATCCACTTCCCAAGGCGACTGTCCATTTGCCGACTGCTCGACGCGAAACTCACTACCAATATTTCGTTGAATAGCCTTTAAACCTACTTCCAGTTTCAAATTAAACGTATCCCGCCGGGTACGTAGCTGAAACGGTTGCGTATAATCGGCTTGAAGAGTATATTCTTTGTTACGGCTGTAGTTGGTACTCCGTTCCCGTGATAGTAGTTGCTCTTCCAGCGAATAGCGATCCGTATCGTAAAAATAGTTGTCGGGCATGCGGCTAAATTGCGTTAGCAGGGAGAATTCCTGGTTTGGCTTGCGAAAGGTTTTGGTATAACCCAGGTCGAATTGACTGTTCCCGTACGGATTCCGCATCCGAATGTCATTGCGAAAGGCCTGTAAGGGTCGATCGGCTCCGTCGCTAAGCTGATTAATTACCTGACTATTATTGGGATAATAACCACCCCATGCATTGGCCGAGAAGTTGATGTGATTAGTCGAATCCGGGTCGTAATCTAGACTTAATTCGCCGTTTCCTCCCGTACCCGTGTTGTCGGCTCGGCTGCTTTGTCGAAGGATATTTAACGGATTTCCATCGGCTAAAGTGGTACGTACTAGCTCGGCTTCCCGAATATTGCGGAACTGGTATCCATTGGCTGACAACGAAAAGCCGATTTTGGGCGTCTTGAGGGATAATTTTCCATTGACGCTGCGGTTCAGCGTTCCCACAGAAGCCATGACCGAACCATTGAATCCCTGCAGAGCTTTTTTGGTAATAATGTTAATTACTCCGGCCGCTCCTTCGGCGTCGTATTTGGCACCGGGACTGGTAATCACCTCTACGGAACGAATGTTATCAGCGGGCATCTGGCGGAGGGCATCGGCCAGGTTACGGGCCATCATGGCCGAAGGTTTGCCGTTGATCAGTACACGAATGTTGCTGTTGCCCCGCATTTGCACGGTACCGTCCAGATCCACACTGAGCGAAGGCACTTTACGCAGTACGTCCGCCGCGGAGCCGCCAACGTTGGAAATGTCTTTTTCGGCATTATAGACCAATCGATCTCCTTTATCCTCAATCAAGGCTTTCTGAGCGGATACGGTTACCTCACTGAGCGTTCGATTTTCCGGAATTAAGCTTAAGCTAGCCCCTATTAAGTGGGGCTGCTGGGCGGTTAGGCTAATTGAGTGACTGTATTTATGATAACCGACGGATGTCACCGTAAGCGTATACGTACCTAAAGGTACATTAGTAATCTTGAAAGTCCCTACTCCATCCGTAGTGGTACCACTCACTAAGCGAGATTGCTCATACAGAGCGATGTTCGCAAAGGGAATGACTTGCCGCGTCGTGGAATCCAGGAGCGTACCACTCAGCGTACCGGGGTGGCTGGATTGGGACAAAGCTTGCCCCAACCATAGAGCCAGTGTGGCTATGGTTAAAACGTATTTCATAGGAGGAGGATGTGAAGGTGATCGTACCAGGATTGGCCTGGATCTTAGGAAATGATTGGTTGATTTCAGGCTAAAGAGCCGGAAAAAATGAAAATGTTGCAGGCTACTGAAAAAAAGTTTAGCTCTTTTTTGAAGCTTTATTTCGGCGAGAAAAAACGAGTATTTGAATGGGTAGGCTACCTTCTTTCAAATTTCACGCCTACACGTTGGTCGCCATACGTGATGTTTGGGGATTAATCGTTAGTTTTCCAACGTGTCTTGTACGCCTATGTACGACCGCTTGCCTTTTGTTAATAAGTACAAGGCAACTCCCCTAGTCAACAAACCTATCCAGGATTTACTGATGAGTTTAGTAAAAGATATTTACTCCCCTGAATTCTTCGATCACTTTTCTGAGCTTCTGCAAGAAGTGTTACCTGACTTTGCGAAAGAAACCTTCTTACAACGCATTTTCACTCCTGCGTTCGCCGACATGGCCTGGAAAGAGCGGATGCAGCATACGAGCCATGTATTGCACGAATTCTTACCCGAAAACTTCGAAATGGCGGCTCCTTATCTACTAACCATCGTAGAAAAATTACTGAAGCAGCGACCTAGCGGGGATAGTCTGGTGTATATCTTTCTTCCCGAGTATATTGCTACTTACGGGCTTTCCGACTTTCCTACCTCTGTAGCCTTGTTTGAACGAACGACGCAGCTGATCAGTGCCGAATTTGCCGTGCGTCCTTTCCTTTTAACGTACCCGGAAGCCATGATTCAGCAAATGTCTCGCTGGTCGCAGCATCCTTCGTCCCAGGTTCGGCGATTAGCTAGTGAGGGTAGTCGTCCGCGTTTACCCTGGGGAATTGGTATTCCTGCCCTCAAAAAAGACCCCTCGCCTACGCTACCGATCCTGGAAAACCTGAAAAATGATCCTTCCGAGTCGGTTCGTCGCAGCGTAGCGAATCACCTTAACGACATCGCCAAAGATCACCCGGAAGTGGTTATGGAAATAGCTCGTCAGTGGGCGGGTCAAAGTGCTCAGACCGATGCACTGATTAAACACGCCTGCCGTACGCTTTTAAAACGGGGCTATCCGGAAGCATTAGCCCATTATGGACTGGAAAGTGAAGATTTGACTTTAACGGATGTTCAACTTTTAACAAAAGAGGTGCGTATGGGTGAATCACTAACTTTTTCATTCGTATTGACGAATCAAAAAACACGATCCCATACGGTGAGATTGGAATATGGCATTTACTTCCGTAAAGCGAATGGACAGTTGAGCCGTAAAGTATTTAAAATTAGTGAACGCCTATATCCCGCCAGCGAATCGAGTACGGTGATCCGACGGCATGCGTTCCGACCTATCACCACGCGAGTATACTACGCCGGGGAACACCAGCTTTCGATCATCGTAAATGGGGAAGAAAAATGTACGCTGCCTTTTACGTTATTTCTTTAGTACACGCTTATCGGGCAGACGGTTCAGGTTGTATTTACGACAGGAAAGTTACAAAGGCATATTAAGGCTCAAGTAATACACGAGTATTTCTCTGTAAAAAACTGTGCCTGAGTATATTACTTATGTAACTCTTCGTCCTGAGGTTCGCTTTCATTAAGCCTTTTTGGACTTAGTCCGAACCTCACCTTTCTGCGTTTTGTACCCGAGGACGGTAGCCATGTACTGAGTTTTGGAAGTCTTTACCACAATCTTTCCATTTTCAATCTCGGAATTGACTTTGACAAATTTCTCAAGCTTTTCCGGGAAAGAAAGAATTTCTTCGATCTGCTGCTGGGTAAACGTGTATTGCGTTTCAAGAAGGTTGCGGGCTACAAGATATTTGTTGGTTTCCGAAGCCTGGTAAAAACTGTCCATCTCCTCTTCAACGGCTTCGGTAGCCACATCCATGAATGATTTAATGGTGAATTCCAGTTCGAGAATTTTCTTACGGTCTTTCTTACTGGGAACGTATTCGAAGATGATATTGGCCTTATTGAACAACTCTGCTTGGGCTACTTTCAATGCCCAGCGTTGAATTTCCTTGAAATTGTAGCTATCCGGACAATTGAGCATGAATTTGAGTTTGTCTACGGAATACGTAAACACGCGTTGTCCGCGGTTGTAGTACATCATCATCAACTCATAAATTCGCTGGGAATACACCGACTCTAGCGAAAGCATGACGTCAATGCTGTATTTGGTGTATCGACTACCTAATTCAATGAATTGCGGCACTACGTTTGCCAGCATCGTGATCTCAAGCAAATTTCGACCGTCTTCATTGACCGTCCGTACCAATGGAAAAGGTACCAGCGAAGCAAAACTGGGAGCTTTGGGATTGGAGAAGTCTTCGTACAGAATCTTTTTATCCGTCAGTGATTTGGCCGCCTGGTATAGCTTTCGATAGTTATTGGACTTGGCTAATTCCGTAATGGGGATGGTAAAACGTAAGTTCTGCCCTTCCTGGTAATCTTTGACATTACGAATTTGATTGATAATCATAACCACAATTCGCTTCTCCAATTCCGAGAACTGTTGCTTTGATTCCGTAATGAAATTAGGCTGAAAGTTATTAAGGCGTTTCTGAAAACTTACCGAATTATCCATAGGTTATTCCCTCTTAGACGGAAAAGTACGGATTAAAAGTGAGACCTCTCCTTTTTTTCTCACTTTTAATTGTAAGAATTTATTTCGCGTCATACACTTCGTTAGAGGTTTGTATGACAAGGACTTACATTAATGTGGTAAATTTTACCACATTAATAGCGGGTTCTACCTTGCAATCATTTACTTGCTTCCCTAAAGCATTATAGCCTTTATTTCGGCGATAGGGAGCTCTAGTTAACTAGGATCGTTTTCAAAATGTTTATCCTAATCAAATCTGGAATCTTGATTGCAAAAGAAGGAATAAGCAAGAGCCATGGCCCGAATGCTTTCATCCCTGTTGTTCAACTTTCGTTAAGTCCACTGGTTAATTATACAGAAACAAATTCTTTTCAGTTACAGGTCACACCTATTCATAGAGCGACTCAAGTAGCATTGGCCGATGAACAAACTGAGTGTTGTAAATAGTAGAAAGCTTAGTTCTTACCACTCGACTACTAATGTGGTAAAATTTACCACATTAGTGAGAACCTCAAAAGGTGAGGTTTGGACGAAGGCTTTTTTCGAAGTGCTGACTCTGGACTTTAAGTCAGATATAGACAAAAAAATAATGTGGTAAAATCTACCACATTACGTAATTAGGTTCGCCCATGAGATGACTAGAGTTGAAGACTTGGTCAGCTTTCTTTAATGAATGGATAAACTTTAAATTGAAATGTGGTAAAATCTACCACATTTCAATTTAAAGTTTATCCAGCAGCGATTGAGCCAGATCGATGATTTCTTGATAGGTTGCTTTACTAGAACCTGTTTCTAATTGCCCAACTAATTGCTTGAGTCGAACTAATTCATTCTGAGGCTGCGAAGCCTTTGTGGGCTTTTTCTTTTTACTGAGTACCTCCTGTAGTTCTTGTACAGAAGCAATGGGCTGATCAGACGTTGGCGTATCGGCAAGTTTGACAATATCTCCCTTATTTACTTTTGACTTTCGTGAAAGAATTTCCTTTTTCAGGTCCGTCGAAGTTTTATCTAATCCTTTGGCAAATTCAGCATCCGTCCGAATGGTTTTTGGACTGACGTTGAACTGCTCCGCTAGAATTTCCTCCGTGCGTTTTCCGGCAGTTTCTCCCACGGGCCGACCGCTGTCTTTCTTGAGGGAAAGGTATTTCTGACCGCGTAAGTACGAGGTTTGCTCAGGCGTCAGGTTTCGGCGACCGAGCTGATTGTCGATCATATAGGCTCGAACTTCCTCTAGCCCTGGGAATTCCTTTAGAAGAATCCGGAAATTAATACCGTGGTTGCTACAAATCCGATAGCGGTTGTGACCATCCACGAGTACAAACAAAGAATGATTGTCATCCGTATTCCGAACGCTACTGGCGGGAGTTTCCCAAACCAGTAAGGGTTCACGGCAACCTTCCCGTAAAATATTAGCTTCAAGTTGCTTGTATTCATCGTCTAAAAGGGGCGGAATTAGCGTTTCCAGTTCAGGGATGATCGTGATCTGGTTTTTGATTAACTCCTGCTGCACCAGTGAACCACTGTCTTTTTTGATGAGATCCTTTGTACCGAACTGATTGACAATTTTCTTCATACGGATTATTTCGTTACGGGCGTGAGAAGTTCTTGGGCTAACTGCTTGTAATCCTGAGCACCGGGAGAACCGGCAGCGTAGCGGAAAATATCAACCTGTGCGTACTGAGATTCTTTCAAAGCTGCGTTCAGACGAATTTCAGTATCAAATACGCGAAAATCATGTAGATCCTGCCTAATGGTTTGGATAAGTTCCTTATGAAGGACAAGGCGACGGTCTACGCGGGTGAAAAGAATCCCTTCGATGCTTAGAAACTCGTTAAAGAACTGACGAATTTCATTAATTAATTCAAAAAGGTTATTGATGCCCTTGATGGCCGACGTTTCGGGTTCCAGCGTGACCAGAGCAGCGTTGGAGGCAATCAAGGCTGAATTCGTAAATACGTTCAACGCAGGCGGGCAATCAATGAGAATGTAGTCATATTGGGGTAGTACAGCATTCAAGGCCGTACGCAGGCGTAAAGCACCGCTAGGAGAGTGGGTAAGTTCACGTTCGTATTTAGCTAACTCCAGACTACTGGGAACCAGATCAAAATTAGGAACGATGGGGACAATGGGTAAGGATTTACCTTGCAAGAGAGCCTCGTAAAGCTGCACTTCCGGATTATCAAGTCCCAGGCTTTGGGAAAGGTTCCCTTGAGAATCAATGTCAATAACCAATACTCGGTAGCCCGCCAGTACCAAAGCACTCCCCAAGTTAATGGTGGTGGTCGTTTTACCGACACCGCCCTTGTGGTTAACGATACTAATTACCCGAGC
>NZ_JBMDWJ010000270.1:0-4135 GCF_048595215.1 Siphonobacter sp. | reverse complement strand
GTGGTCAGGGTACTTGAGAACTTTCGACAGAAAGCGAAAATACATTTCGTTGTTTACCATTTTATTGGCTTTCAACGAATCAATAACGGTTTCAAAACGAGCTGATTTACTCGGAATTAATAAATAGAAATCCCGGTCTTTCTCTGTATTCAGATTGGCCGTGTAAAAAATCTGCCAGAGGTAAAACGAAACAATCGGAGCCAGAATGGATACGATGATGATAAAGTATTTGAAGAATTTATTACGAACCATGGGTCGAAATAGGTTACACGCTAGGAGAATTATTCATTTCGCCGGGAAAGGATACGCCGAAACGTTCGCCCAGGCTTTTTAAATCAGCGATTACAGGAGCTAATACCGGAATTCCTTCCGTCCGACGAATGGCTTCCATTTCACGCTCCGGATCGCCCGGGATGCGGACACTTTCCCCGTTCAGTCCTTCCGCCGAGCGGAATCTACGAATCCATTGGTCTAAATGGGTTTTAAATTCATCCGCTGGCCGGAACGCATCCACCCGCATGGCCCCCAGAAAATGACCCGTACCAATGCCTACACCTTCTTCCGCAGCCATGAAACCGGCCGTAGCAAAGGGAGGAACCCAGGGTCCGTAGTTGGCTCCAGAAAGTATGCCCGAAAATAAATCGACCATCGCTCCCAGTCCGTAGCCTTTATGACTACCGTGTTCACGATCCCCTCCCAGCGGTAGCAGGGCTCCGCCCTTCCGTACGGCATTGGCATCGGTAGTGGGCTGTCCATCGGCGTCCTGTACCCAACCGGTGGGCGTATCCAGATTTTTCCGCTGGAGAATTTCCAATTTGCCGTAAGCGGCCGTTGTAGTAGCCATATCCAGTAAAAAGGGAGGTTCTTCCTTGGCGGGCATGGCTACGCAGATGGGGTTCGTTCCGAGGAGTCGCTCTTTCGAAAACGTAGGTGTCACCAGCGGTCCGGCGTGGGTCATGGACCAACCGATCATATCCCGTTCCAGGGCCATAGAGGCGTGATAACCGGCAATACCAAAGTGATTGGAATTTCGTACCGCGACCCAACCCGTTCCTACTTTGTCGGCCTTTTCCATCGCAATCTCCATGGCTCGTGGAGCCACGACGAGTCCTAAACCAGCATCACCATCCAGAACGGCGGTAGAAGGCGTTTCATGGATGATCCGCATCTGGGGTTTCGGATTCAGACGACCGTGATCCATCAGCCGGACATAGCCGGACAATCGGGCTACGCCGTGGGAATCAATGCCACGTAGATCGGCAGAAACCAGCACATTAGCCGCCAGCGTAGCTTCGGATTCGGGGCAACCCATGGCTAGAAAAATATCCCGAACGAAGGCATTAAGTAATCGATGATCAATCATTCACACGTACAATCACGACCAGCGTGACTTAGTTTTTCGGTACAAAAATATCAGTTGAAGGTCAGAATGGAAAAAGATTGAGGGATCACTTCAGGCGTTCGAGCAAGGCTTTTACCAAAGCCGCTGAGTTTCGGGCCGCAATCGGTCCGTAGGTATGCATGTCTACTGAAGCCGAATGGTTGGCATTATCCGAAAGACTGCGAATGATCAGAAAGGGTACGCGTTGCTGCCAGCAAATCTGACTGACGGCCGCTCCTTCCATCTCAATGGCATCGGCCTGCATAGTCCGACGGATGTACAGACTGGCGGAATCAGAAGCCATAAAAACGTCCCCCGTTACGACCGTACCGCTGTAAATGGTCGGTTGGTAAGTGCCCACTTTTTCCAGTTTCACCTTCGGAATGACCACGCCTGCTACGAGTAACAACGATGAGTCAGCCGGGAAATACAGCGGGTTTTCCTGAAAGTTATACGGATTACGCGTAGGTCGAACCGTCATTCCCTCTTTCAGTACGCGACCGTAATCGTGGTAGGCCACTTTGGTGGCCATTACAATATCTCCGGGCTGATATTTTGGATTCAGGCCGCCGGCGATTCCCGTGAAAATCACTTCGCGGGGCCGGAAATGTTCCAACAATAACGTCGTGGTTAACGCAGCGTTTACCTTTCCGATTCCACCCTGCACCAATACAATTTTCCGACCTTCCAAACTACCCGTGTAAAACGTCAATCCTTCGATGCGTTGTTCACGGCGACCTTTTATTTCTTTTTTAAGCACTTCTACTTCATCAGCGAAAGCACCCATAATCGCCGTCAGATTATTACTTTTTCGGGGAAATTTGGTTTGAGCGTCCGGCGTAGTGGAATAGGTAAGCTGAGCAGAAAGATTGAAACAGATTCCGAGCAAACCTACGAGTACGAGTGTACAAATTTTCATGAAGTAAGGAGCTTATTCTACGATCAGGGCGGCCACGCACAAAGCGATGATGCACCAAAACGCCAAAGGTAATTCACGAAACTTACCACTGGCTGCTTTTAGCACCGCATAACTTAAAAAGCCCCAAATGATTCCTTGCGTAATGCTATAGCTAAAGGGAATGAGTACCATGGCCAGAAAAGCGGGTACTGCTTCCTCCCACTGGTCCCAAGGAATTCGGGTAACCGTTTTCATCATAAGTACCCCCACCAGCACCAGCGAGGGGGCCGTAGCCACGGAAGGTACCATGCTCAACAAGGGCGATAAAAACAAACAGGGCAGAAAACAGAACGCCGCCGTAATAGCGGTCAGTCCAGTACGTCCTCCGGCTTCAATACCAACCGCCGACTCGACATAAGCCGTACCGGGACTCGTACCAACCAGTCCCGCCAGCGTAGTTGATACGGCATCAGTAAGCAAGGATTCTTTCAACATCAACGGCTCTCCGTCGGCATCCAGTCGGCCCGTGGCTTCTGCCAGGCCTACAAACGTGCTCAGGCTGTCGAACAGATCGGTAAATACAAAAGCAAAGATGACGGGTGCCAGCGACCAGCTCAGAGAACCTTTCAGATCCAGTTGAAAAAGCAAACTAAAATCCGGGGCGGCAACTACTCCTTGCCAGTTAACCAATCGAGGACCCTCATCCAGCCTACCGGGTAATAAGGCTAGTAATGTCGTCAGTACAATTCCCCAGAGTAGGGCTCCGTGTACTTTCTTCTGAATGAGAACTGCTGTGAGAAGCAGGCCTACCAGAAAGGTACAAACCGCGGGCGTCAGTGGACCAATGCTAATCATGGTTGCGGGATTCGCGACAACGAATTTGGCGTTACTGAAACCAATCAGGGTAATGAATAGCCCAATGCCGGCGGCAATACCGTACCGCAGCGATTTAGGGATGGTTTTAATGAGCAGAACGCGTACGTTGAATAGCGAAATGATCAGGAAGAAAACGCCCGACCAGAATACGGCACCCAAAGCCGTAGGTACGGGGACCTTCATGCCCTGCACGACGGTAAAGGTAAAAAACGCGTTGAGACCCATACCCGGAGCCACCACATAAGGGCTTTTAGCATACAGCCCCATCATCAGGCTACAGAAGAAGCAAACGAGAACGGTAGCGGTTAATACACCCGAGAAGGGCATTCCGGCGAGGGATAAAACGGAAGGATTAACTACCACTATATACGCTGTGGCTAGAAAACTGGTGACGCCGGCTAGTAATTCAGTACGAATAGAAATGGGGACATGATCCATAGATTTCATGTCCCCAATTTCCATCAAAAAAGATCAAAATACGAATGTTTTCTAATTAAAGATATTTACGCAGACGACTCAGCGACTCGGGAGTAACCCCCAAATACGAGGCTAAATGGTACTGCGGAACACGTTGAATCAGCGAGGGATGATCCTGTAACAGGCGTAGGTAACGGCGGGCCGCATTGTCAGCAATCTGCGAATCAATACGTCCTTCCATATCCTGGATGGTACGCTCCAGCATCATCATGGAGAAACGTTGATACGCCAGGGATTCTTCAAAAAGAGCCTTACGACGCTCACTGTTCATGACCAGTAAGGTAGAATCCTCCAAGGCTTGTACGGTGTAGGGACTTAGGCGATGAGCTGAATATCCCGTTACACTGGTTACAAAAGAATTCTCGTCTTTCAGAAACAAGGTAACTTCCTTACCCTTGTCCGTACGAAAAACCCGCATCACACCTTCGATGATAAAAGCGACTTCATCGATGTGATCTCCTTGGTGAATAAAATAGTCTCCTTTCTTAAACGTGCGTGTTTCA
>NZ_JBMDWJ010000269.1:0-6866 GCF_048595215.1 Siphonobacter sp. | reverse complement strand
GATCACCTCCATCGATTACCAGCGATCTAACGATTCAAGCCATGTAAGGACTACAACGGGCCGCACTCCGAGTTGTTCATTTTTTGAATATAGTACATTCGGAAAAGAACAAAGCAAGATCATTGCTGAGCGTCCCAATGGCAGGTATTCGAGTCTACTCTATAATATGGACTGGTTGTACACGTAGGCAGTTGATCCCGACGAGGGGCTTTCCAAAACCAGCTTCTTTTATGGTCTTTCAGCCCGCTCCTTCCGTCTACGTATTCGATCATTCCCCCTGTACAAGCCAAATTTCTTTGCTAGATTGCCGGAGTATCTTATTCGGAATAAATCCTTTATTCACATGCGACTTTTAGCACTGATGGCCTATGCCAGTATCGCTTCACTGATCCTTACCGCGTTTTCGGAGGACGTTCCAGCCGTTAATCAACTTTCTGCTCAGGAAAAAAAAGAGGGCTGGAAGCTGTTGTTCGACGGCAAAACGCTTCAAGGCTGGCATCTCTATAACCAGGGAAACAAACCTTCCGTGTGGCGGGTGGACAAGGGTGAATTACAGTGTGTTCCGAACGGTACGGGATCAACTTTGGAGCACGGCGATCTGGTCACTGATCAAACGTACAGTAATTTTGATTTGAAGTTTGAATGGAAAATCTCCAAGGCTGGCAACAGTGGCGTCTTTATCAATGTGGTTGAACGCAAGGACATTCCCACCGCCTGGGCTTCAGGGCCGGAATATCAACTGCTGGAACCCTCGCATTACGATTATAACGCCGATCCGAAAAAACGAGCGGGTTGTCTGTACGGATTTGCTCCCCAGAAAAACGAAGCCGTAACCAAACCCGTGGGCGAGTGGAATCAATCCGAAATCAAGCAGAAAAACGGTAAGATCGAATTCTACCTCAATGGTGTTTTAACCACCGAACAAGATTTAACTACGTCGGAGTGGAAGCAAAAAATTAAAAGCACGAATTTCCAACACTTCCCGGCTTTTGGCAAGGCTACTAAAGGACACCTGGCCTTACAGGACTGGATGCAGGGAATTTCTTTTCGTAACCTCAAACTAAAAGAAGAGTAAGAGGACTTGAACGGTCTTCTAGCTCTTCTTTTAGGTCAGGGTACTGTGAATCACTACTCTTCCCCGTCACCCTTCATTTCAACCGTTCGGAAACGGGTTTAATAGCCCCCTTTCGGACGGTTGTTTGCTTTCGTTTCGTAGCTCTTTTTCGCTGCAGCCACTGCCAGGTTAGTACCAGGCCCGTACTGCTGGTAGCGGTTCCGCCGAGTAATAAGACGATCAGGGTAATATCCCACAGCGGTCTGCGGTTTAATAAAAAGCTAAAATCCAGACTGTGTAAACCGTGATACAGCCAGCGTTCGACGCGTGTTAACGTCTGGTGTTTAGACACGACCTGACTCGTTTTTAAATCCACGTAGTACCAGAGTTGCTCGGGGGTGTCGAGTTTGATTCGTAATACGGGCAAACGTTTCTCGCCGTTCTTCGCGTAGTAGTACGCGTCATAACGGTCCAGGACTTTCGATTCCAGCACCGCTACCTTCGGTTCCAGTTTCCGAATCGCTTCTTCAATTGCCCGAGGTTCAAAGGTCTGGAACGGCTTCGCTTCGGCATCGTCCGCCGCCAGTACACGCGTGTGATGATCTTCCTGTAGGGCCAGGTAGTAAGGTCTGCCGTTCCACTGAATCAATTGTATCTCTTTGATTATCAGTTGCCGCGACAACTTTTGATAAGCCGCCGCCGGACTTACTTTGAATAAGGTCAGATTAAGCGGACCACCCATCCAGCGTTCGGTTGCCTGCGGTGAAAGCCGGGTGGAGGGTGCCCAGTTGAAAGGACTCATGGAAAACAAGCCGCTCAATACCCAGGTAAACGCGAAAAGTCCAAAGACAAAACCCGTGTAATGATGCCAGCGAAACCAGCGTTTTTTGTACGGACTAAACGCCAGCGATTCGGGCCGTTTGCGTTGGTAGCGAATGGAGCCCATCGCCAATCCAGCCAGACACATCAGCGTTCCGATTAGCGAAACCCAGATGACTAGCTGACTCCAGACGGGTCGGTTACGGATGAGGAACGTCGGATAAATCCAGTGCGGAATTGGCCCCAGCCAGGCCAGTAACCGTTGCCGGGCCGTAACCTGCTGAACGACTTCGTTTGAAAAAGGAGACACGTATACATAAGTCCCCGCTTCGTCGCCCATTTGCATGCGATACACTTCGGGCAGGTAGCCCTGCGACCGGTGAGCCGCCATCCACTGATCGATCTCTGTTAATTTTTCAACCTGCTGTACCCTCGCATGGGTCCAGTGCTGAGCCAATTGACGAGCGAAGCTTTCACTGGCATAGGGCAAAATAGTCGGGTTATCCGCGTAGATACTGAGCTGGCGGTTTTGTAGGGTAACGATCCGATATACGGGCCGATCCCGTATCATCCCCAAGCGAATGGATTTGATGGAATCCGTTACTCCTGCTCTAGTAATCGCTTCTGCCGGCCTTAACAGGCAGGTTGTCAAATCAATCGGAGGCGTTTGTTGCAGCTTCTGGTGTGATTTGAGCGTCGGATACGACACGTACATCATCATTAGTCCCGACAGAAACCAGACCAGAAACAGTAGACTCAAGGCAAATCCCAGGTAGCGATGAACGAGCCGAATGGCTTTGGTGACTGTTTTCACGAAAGATATACAAAGCCGCAGACTCCAAAAGTCCGCGGCTGAAAGGTTAAAGTTGGTAACTAAGCGTCAGCAGATAATGACGGGTGGCTCCGGGATAAAACTGCCGGGTTAAGATCACGTTGGTGAAATAGCGTTCGTTAAACAGGTTATTCACATTCGCCCGAATGCCCACGCGGTTCAGCTGATACCCCAGGGCCACATCGACGGTCCGATAGGCCGGCAAAACGTACGTATTCGCCGAGTTGGCGAAGGCTTCGCTTTGATAGTTGAAGCCTACCCCGGCATTCAGCCCTTTCAAGTTTTTTTGCTGAACCGTGTAGTTTATCCAGGCATTTACCAGATGCTTCGGAGCCAGCACCGCCGTTTTACCCGCCACGGGGTTTATCTCCGCACTAGCGTAGGGTAAATATTGGGCTTCGGTAAAGGTATAACCCGCCGTCAGATCCAGGCCCGCGACGGGATTCCCCTGAGCTTCCACTTCAAAGCCTTTCGATTCTGCCGAACCCACACGTTTAAAAACGCCACCGGGCAGACTTTCCACCTGATTGTCTTTTCGCATGTAGTACACCGAAGCCGAAGCGGCAAATTTTGATGACAGTTCCAGTCGGGAGCCCACTTCGGCCTGATAACCCGTTTCGGGATCGAACGTCTCCCCGTTTGGAGCTACCCGGCGGGAGGGTTTGAAGTACGTTGAGTACGAGGCGTAAACGGATAAAGGTGCAATGGGCTGATAGACTAGGCCCAGCCGATAGGTCAGGGCATTCCGGGCTATGGTTGATTTGGCTCCGTAGCTGGTTACCCGGCGGTCTTTATCCACCTGATCGGTGTAATATTCACCTTTGAATACATCGTAACGCAATCCTACCAATGCTTTAATTTTCTCGGAAAACCGGATAAAATCCTGGAAGTAAATGCCGTGTACCGTTTCATCCGTAGCCCGGTAGAAGGTATCGTAGTAGTCAATATACCCTTGGTTTTCTATGGGATTTTGTACGGGAATGGTTGCTCCTTTGCCGGGGCCAAAAATGGTCCCGTTATACGTCTTACGATTCAGTACGCTAAGCGAATACCCCAGCAAAATCTTTTGCGAAACCTTAGCGGTGTTGAGGTCGTAGGTCAGCTCCAGCTGATTTTGTAAGGGCTTGGTGAGGTGATTGAAGTAGTAGGGAAACGAGCGGGTAATGGAATCCCGCCGGGTATTGAGCGTCAGTTCTTCCGTTGAAAAATAATCGATGTTATCGTCCGAATACGAGAGTTGATTGGAAAGTTTCAGGTTGGCCATAAGCTCCCGCACGTAACGAAACTGAACATCCGTTCGCGTATGCTTTAAAAAATCAGCGGGGTCGTTGTAACGCGTCGTTAGATCCATGCCGGGAACCAGCACGCCCCCCGCCAAAACGGGGATACCCGAATCCGTGCGGTACACATCTTTATTGGCTCCCACCGACAAATAGAAGTAATCCTTGCGGGTGGGCGTGTATTCCAGGGCCACGTAGGCATTGTTAGTAGAGACACCCGCCTGACGGAAACCGTCGGTATTCGACACCCCGAAATCCATCCGGTACCGAAGCTTCGGGTTGATCGAACCACCCGCACCTGCCCGCATCCGGCGGGTATTGAAACTCCCGTAAGCCGCGGAAAAATTAGCCTTGAAATCGGCCGTAGGCTGCTTCCGTACGATGTTGATGATACCGCCCAAAGCCGAGTGCCCAAACAGAACGGAGGCCGGGCCTTTTAGTAGTTCGATGCGTTCGACGTTGGCTATATTCGTGTTGGGGGCACTCGTGGAAATGTTATGTCGCTCATCCCGAACGCCATCCATCAGTACCACGAAATTGCTGAACCCGCGAATGGTGAAGTGCTGAAAACCGCCGTAGGTGTTGTTGGAACGAACGCCCGTGGTATTTTTCATGGCCTCCCCCAAATCATCGATACCGCGTTGCTCGATGGTTTTTGAACTGACCGAGCTGGTAGACAAAGGCAGATCCCGCAGCGGAACATCGATCTTGTTAATCGCCGAAAAGGAACGGTTTCGCTGACTAGTTACCGTCACGACCGAAAGCTCGTGGGTTTTCTGGTTAAGCTGATAGTGCAGGGGCAGGGTTTCGCCGGCTTTGACCTGTACCTGAACCTGACGCACTTCATACCCGATGCCGCTCAGCGTGAGGGTATACGCTCCCGCCGGAATCGCCTGCAGTTTGAAGCTGCCGTCGGCCTGGGTGATCACTCCCAGACCCATGGGCTCCAGACGAATGGAAATACCGGGGATGGGTTCCTGGGTTTCCGTTTCAATCCGCCCTTCCAGCGAGCCGTTTTTGTGTTGTGGAAAGGCCTCTAAGAGTACACCGCAGAGCAGTACCCAGGTGGTAAAAAGGACTTTGCTACTTAATCGTGAAGTAGAAATGGGGAGCATAACTTTTAACTAAAAAGGTTAAAAGTTCTTCGCTTGCGTTCTAGCTAATGATGAGACAGAGATACAGAAGAAATCAGGAAAGCTTACGCACGGGCGTACGCATATCGGCACAGTGGTGCCCATACAACAAAGCAAAGCTCCCCTTGATAACGCTCTAAACCGTGAAAGCATGATCAGCTAAGAAAAAGGCAGGTCTCCTGACTTGTTCCATTTCAGACGCCTTCCCATACCGAATGATACAGTGGCTCATTTGTCTGAAACGTGTGCCGTTTACAATTTACAGTTTGCCGTTGTCAATGTTTGAATAATTGAAAACGGCAAACGGTCAACCGCAAATGGCGTAGAACTTACAGTTGCACGACAGCTCGTGATTTACACACGATTCCCTATTAATCTGTCTTTCGACAGAACCTTTTTCCGTGGAATAAGAAGTAAAGAACTTGAATGAGGCCGCGAAGGTAGGCTAAAATTGATAGATTAAAGCAGGAAGAGATAACATTACCTAATGTCCTTGTTCAACCTTACTCAGGTTTAGCCCGATTAACTACGGTTTAGACAGACACGGCAAAAGAGTAACATCAATAGGAATACATCTAGTTTCTATCCGACGAGCGACTGGATGTATATGCTTACAGTCCTTCCCATTTCGCTACTGTTTACGTCTATTCAATCCCATTGCTGACTCCATTGATTAGTGGAGACGATTCAGTATAGAAGGGAAGGTAACGCTTTCTATTTCCCCACAATCTCTTTTCTGAAATGCTTCCCCCAGTTGCGTAATTCGACTAACAGGTCTTTCATCGATAGGCCCAGGGGCGTCAGGGCATATTCTACCGTGATGGGCATACTGTCGTACAGCGTACGGGTAATGAGCTGATTTTCTTCCAGTGCCTTTAATTCCTGCGAAAGCATTTTTGGGGAGATTTCTGGAATATCCCGCTGGATTTCACCGAAGCGTTTGTTGCCATACGTCAGGGAAATGATAATGGGAATCCGCCATTTGCCCTGAATGACTTCCATGGCATCTTTGGCTACTTTCAATTCATACTGGCAAGCGGGTTCGGTGCTTTTCATGCTTGGTTACGGTTCATACGTACTTACTCTAAGGTAACTACTTACCCACAGGTAACAGCTATCTTTTCGAAAGTGAATGTAGCTAGTTTTGTCGCATTCACACTACTGAACAAGATCATTCATGAAAAATCTGTTTTTCCTACTCGCGTTTCTAGTATCTACCGTTAGTCTGGCCCAATCACGTACGCCACGAACCTTTCTGCTCGTGCACGGGGCCTGGTCGGGTGGGTGGGATTACGCTAAAGTGGATGCCTTACTAACGACTAAAGGGGATAAAGTCTACCGACCAACGCTTACGGGTTTGGGCGAACGCGTGCATTTGTCCAGTGCAAGCGTCAACCTGAGTACGTACATCTCGGATATTGTGAATGTGATCCGGTTTGAAGATCTGCACAACATAATTCTCGTTGGACATAGTTACGGCGGCATGGTCATAGCGGGTGTAGCGGAGCAGGTACCCGACCGCATTCGGCAACTGGTATACCTGGATGCGATGGTACCCAATGACGGCGAAAGTGCCAAGGATGTTTGTGGCCCGATCTGGGACGCCCTGATGGTACCGCACATCAAAGACAGCGTGATGACCTATCCGTTCGGTCCTACCAAATCCACGCCGCCCATGGACGTGCCCCAGCCCATCAAAACCTATACGGAGCCGCTAAAAATTAGCAATCCACGGGTTAAAAACATTC